>CADBNU010000087.1 GCA_902796085.1 Heyndrickxia coagulans | reverse complement strand
GATAATATAATACGACACCTATTCCAGCTTCATCTGTATCTTTATTATAGCTTCCATCAAAATAAATCGTGATCTCGTCTGGTTCATCCTCGATCTTGTTTAATAATTTTTTTAATTCCTTTTTTGTCCACCTTAATCCTGTTTCATCTTCAATTTCCATTGTTTTAATACGGCCCGTTTTATCTAAATCATCTATGATCAACAGGATCTCTTTTCCACTTATCCAATCTGAATGAAACGTTGTCTCTTGTTTATTTTTCGTTTGGTATTGCATCATAATTTTAAAATTCATGTATCATCCCATCTTTATTATTATATTAAATCGTATTCTGTCAATTTCCTTCTTCAACATTCATTAATTTTTTCGATAAATCATTACAGTTTTGTTCATTTACCCGTTATAATTAACTTTGTTATAAAATTAATACAGTTATCTTTTTCTTTAATATTAAACTTTATGGAGGTTTACCATGTTTGAAGTCTATATAGATGGTGCCAGTGCAGGAAATCCAGGTTTCAGTGGGGCAGGAATATTTATTAAAGGAAATAAAGTAGTGGAGGAATATTCCATTCCCTTAGGTTATATGAATAATCATCAAGCTGAATTTCATGCTCTAATCCATGCATTAGAAATTTGCCACTCAAAAAAATATTCGGTTGTTTCCATACGCACAGATTCAAAAATTGTTTGTGATTCCATTGAAAAGAAATTTGTAAAACGAGATGAATTCAAACCATTGTTGCAAAAAGTACTGACAATGATTGAAAGCTTTGATTTGTTTTTTATTAAATGGATTCCAGAAAAGAAAAACCGACATGCAGATCGACTTGCCCGTGCAGCCATCCATAAAAACTAACACTTCTTCTACAACCATTTTATCATTCCATCTAAATATTTTTTTCGACTTGGTAAATAATAAACATCGGAGGTGAAATCGTTGAGTAAAAGCCGAAATCGCGGAACAAAAGCACCAGGAGTAAATCCACAAGGATATGGCCAAGATGGGACAAATACAGAGAATCCAAAAAGTAAATTAGAAAACGCAGCAAAAAAATTGAATCGGAAATAAAACTCTTCATATTCTTATATGAATTAGAAATTTTTGTGGAGCTGTCCAAAAAGTCCAAGATAGTAGATTTTGAAGTATTGCGGTCAGGCGGATATAAAACCTGCTATAAATACACGTTTATGTTATGGAGGTTGTGGCCTTGCCATGTCCTTCCGCCAATGAACCGAAAAGATTTGCTAACTCGGTACTGACTTTCTGGACAGCTCTTTTTTATAGAAAAATATTATTTAAGTTTTTGTAAATATGTTTTATGATAGTGATTGTTAGTAGTCAATTATTTTGCAGAAATTAAAAAGAAAGGTTTAGAAAACGATGAAAAAATCATTAACAGAGTTACTTTATATTGTCGTTGGTTCATTTTTATTTGCATTATCTATTAATCTATTTGTATTACCTAGTAATTTAGGTGAAGGTGGAGTCACTGGAACGACGGTCATTCTCTATTATATTTTTCATTGGTCACCTGGTATAACAAGTTTTATTTTAAATGGTATTTTAATCCTCGTTGGGTATAAATTTTTAGATAAAACAACAACCTTATATACGATTGTTGCAACAATATTTATTTCCGTCTTTTTAGAACTTACGAAAAGTTGGACGGTAGATTCAAACGAATTAATATTAAATAGTTTAGCCGGCGGTGTACTAACAGGTGTTGGGATTGGTATTATTTTCCGCGCTGGGGGTACCAGTGCAGGATCAGCAATTTTAGCAAAATTAACAAATAAATATTTGAATTGGAATGTTAGTTACAGTTTGTTATTTTTCGATGCTATCGTTGTGTTTGCTTCCTGGTTTATCATTGGTACAGAAGGTTTAATTTTAACAATTTTGATGTTATATGTGGCAACAAAAGTAATGAATTTTATTATTGAAGGAATGAGTTCTAAAAGGGCGGTTACAGTCATTTCGAATAATTACAGTGAAATCGCGGAAAAGGTAAATAATGAAATGGATCGAGGCGTCACGGTTCTGACAGGATATGGCTATTATACAAAAAAGAAAAAAGATATTTTATTTATTATTATTAGCAAACAAGAAATTACGCAGCTTAGAAAAATTATTAAAGAAGTTGATTCAGGTGCCTTTATAACGGTACAAGATGTAAGAGATGTGTTTGGAGAAGGATTTGTCACCCTTTCAGACTAACATTTAAGACTGTTTTATGATTTTTACAATGGACGATATTTTTTAATAGTACACCTTGGCCTTGTTTTTAAGAATAAAATTCATGAAAAAGCTGAGTGTTATAAATCACTCAGCTTTATTTAGATCTATTTAACTTTCTATCTATGCAAAATCCTCAAACAGGTGCTCCTTATTCCATTCTTTAATCATATCAAGGATTCTTGCCATCCCTTTAATTTTAATGGCATTTATGTTTGCATATAATTGGTCATGAAAGAACCTTATTTCCGCGTCTTTTAATTTAAATGTTAATGGTACATCCAATTTAATTTCAGCCAGTTTCCTTGAAAGAATCAGTATATCACGATCGCTTTCAATCTTTTTTCGTTGGGCAGGCTTTAATTTGTCTATAGATGCAAGAAGATTTTCTACGGTTTTATATTGTAAAATTAATTTTTCGGCAGTTTTTGGTCCTATTCCTTTTACACCTGGGTAATGATCACTTGAATCTCCAGTTAACGCTTTTATATCAACAATTGTTTAGGATGATAGCCTCTTTTTTCAATAAAACTATCCTTCGTCTCAACTTCATAATTTCCGTAGCCTTTTTTTAATAAAGCAACTGAAATATTGTTATCTAAAACTTGAAGAATATCACGGTCCCCCGTTAAAATAATAACCTCTAATTGATCCTTTACTTGATGGGCAATCGTACCTAAACAATCATCTGCTTCGAAACCCTGAACTCCAATATTTGGAATAGCAAAAGCCGTTGTTGCTTCTTTTGCTAAATCAAATTGTGGGATAAGTTCGTCTGGGGGGGCAGAACGATTCCCTTTATAATCTTCGTATAGTTCATTTCGGAATGTTTTACTCCCCATATCCCAACAAACCGCCAAATGAGTTGGGTTAAAATAATTCGCTGCCGTAAACAAATGCCGTAAAAAGCCATTTACACCATTTGTTGGTATGCCTTCATCGTTAAACATATACTGACCTGTTGCACTTGTTGCATAAAAAGCTCGAAACAATAGTGCCATTCCATCCACTAATAATAGTTTTTGCTCTGTTTTTGTCAAAATGTCACCTCAAATATTGCTTAATTCATTACATATTTGTTTGCCAATTCCATTTTATCTTAACATAAATATAAATTATAAGCAGTAGAAGATTTAATGGAAGTCTCTTACATTCAAACAAAATTTATAGTTCTTCTAACACAGTTAAGTTGCGTTTGATTAAATCAATATCAATTTTATTCTCTAGAACAGATATCCAACCGTTAAATTGTTCATTTAACTCTTCTTGAATTTTACTAATTAAATGTTCAACACTTTCAAATAACATAACTTCAATTCTAGATTGTAATGTTTTTTCTCCTTTTTCTAAATAAGCAGCAATTGGTTCCTTTAGTCGTTCTTGGATAGCCTCCGCCATTTGCTTTCGCTCATTTTTCTCAAAAAAAGCTTTCGTGTTTTTAAATATTCCTAATTCCTTTGCAAAATAGTCTGTTGACAAGTTTATTAATTCATTTTCAAAGTTGGGCGTTTCTAGTCTTCTATTATTCTCAAATAAGGTAAACGATAAATTTTCATTAACCTTTTTAATTTGAGATATAAGTGATTCATGTAAACTAGCTAATTGTTTGTGAACAAAATTTTCAATCCGTAAAGTTGTTGCCCGTAATTCCTGGGACAAATCGAAACCAATAGAGGTGAGTAGTTCTTTACAAGCATAATGTAGAGACTGTTTTGCTTCACTGTTCGCGCCCTTAATTGTTGCTGGGTTAAAGGATTCTTTAAAGAAATCATTAAATCGTAAACCATTCCGTTGATTAATATAATAAATGAGCTCTGCAAGTTCTTGGTTTATTTGTTCTTTTATGACATCAAGTGAAAGATCATTAAGGATCGACTGAATTTTACTTTTTTCTACTTGTAGCCGCTTTAATTTCTGTTCTTTTTCTTCAATATCAGAGCTTGCTGATTCAACGAGAACTCTTACTCTTTCCACCGCATGTTTCCATTCCATTTCTGCAGCACTTATCGCTATTTCTTTTAAATCACTGGTAATAAATTGATAGAAAGAATTCTCAAATTCAGGAAAATACGAATGAAGCTGTTCTTGCATTTGCTTCTCTTTTAATGCATTTAAACTTGAGACAGGATATAGGTTAGCATGTCGAATTCCGAATTGTAGCAATTGGTTTTCAATATAATTTAGAACATCTTTTAACTCATCCTCATCATTGGCTAAATCAACTGCATTAACGATAAAAAACATTTTATCTAAAGTAAATTGATCTTTCACACGACCTAATTGAATTAAAAATTCCCGATCTGCTTTTGAAAAAGCATGGTTATAGTAGGTTACAAAAATAATGGCGTCCGCATTTTTAATATATTCGAATGAAACATCCGTATGTCTGGCATTTATGGAGTCTGCCCCTGGCGTATCCACTAACGTTATTCCTTTTTCCGTTACACTGGAGTCGTAATAAAAATTGATCCATTCCACAAAACAAGACTTATCTTCTTCAGCAACAAATTGTTGAAATTCCTTTTTCGTAACAGTAATTTCTTGACCGAGCTGATTTTCGAAATTGTGATACCCTTTTTCAAAGGCTTTTAAAAATGATAAATGGGTTTTGTTTTGTTCTTTAACATCATCTTCTGAAATTTTCATGACGAATCGAAAGACTTCTTCAAGTGAGTCTGCCTGATGGTTAAAATATTGTAAGGCCACATTTAAGTCATCCAATAACATTTGTTCACTCTTTAGTTTAACAACCCCTGTTTCATGAGGATGCTCTTTACTTGCAGGTAAAATTCGATTAATGGACGCTGTTGTTGGATTAGGTGAAACGGGTAAAATTTTCTCCCCCATTAAAGCGTTGGCAAAAGAAGATTTACCGGCACTAAAGGCTCCAAACAGCGCTACAGTAAACTGTTGGTTTTCCAATCGTTTCACTCGTTTTTCTAACATTACTGCTAGTTTTTCCAATGTCGGAGTATTCGCGAAAATTGGGACACTGTTTTTTAATTTTTTTATAGTTTGACTGTAACGACTATGGTTATCTTGAAATTTTTGAATTCTATTTCTCCTTTTATCCTTGTTTGTTTGTTCGCTTTTCTCAACAGATCCTGTTTCATGAATATAAGCGTCAATGTCAAGGATTACTTCATTCGTATTTTCAATGATCTTTTCTACTTGTTGTCGAACCTCGTCAAAATTATTTAGCGGATTACTCATCAATTGTTGTAAATGATTCTTTACTTGGTGATACTCTTCCTTTATTTTTTTTAGACGGTTAATGGCATATATATATTCTTGCAATTGCCTTTTTTCCTTTTCTAGTTCTGTTAATTGAACCGTACATTCTTCAAGCAGATGAGATTTGATTATGTCAAAAAGCTCATCTATTGTTTTTCGTGTTAACGATTTAATTTGACTCGCTACATCATTTGTATAGTTTAAAACTGATTCACCAGTTACAAGTGCCCCTTGTTTTACTGATTTTGCAATCATGTCTTCAGATACATTAATTTCAATCGTCTGTATTTTATTTTCCAACGTGTGATCGAAAATTTTGTACTTTTTCATGAATTTTAATACACATGTTTTTACATGCCAAACAATTTGTGTATTCGTGTTTTCCTGTAAATCATTTTTAAATCTTAATAAAATATCTCGCCTTTTTTCCTCAGTTTTTTTCTTTGTAAATAGAAATCCAACTTTGAAATCCTTCTGCAACGATTCTAAATATTGTTTTGCTAATTCGCGCGTTTCAGCTGGCATGAGATAAGCATTTTTTAATATATTTTCCAATTCCTCTTCTTTTTCTTTTTCAAAAATAGAGACGATATTTGTTCGTTCATTAATTTCTTTTGTTACTTTTTCAAATTCATTATATACCTGTTCACGTTGTTCCTCACTTAAATGTTGTACATTTCGGTTTAATTGGTCAACTTCCTCTTGCTGATCTTCTTCAATACTCTGTAGATGTTCTTCCATTAACAATTTCAACGATGCAGGAACATAATTTCTTTGTTTATTCGAAAAAATCTGAAACAATTGTTGCTTCAATCCGGTAAAATTGTTATAAGGATGGTCAAAATCTTTTAAACTTGTATAAAAAATACCCTTTGGTTTTATAGACCAAGCCGCAAATGCTTCTAAAACCGATTGTTGAAATTTTTCCATCGGAAGTTCTTGTTCTTGATGTTTATCAATCATATTGACAATTAAGTATACTTCTTTACCAAAGTTCTGCATTTCTTTCGTAAAAAGAAAATTTTCTTCTGCTTGAACGTGATTATAATCCATTACATAAAAGACGGCATCAGCTAAATACATTGCAGATTCTGTAGCTAGTTTATGAGCTTGGTCGGTAGAATCAATGCCGGGAGTATCCATTATGACAGCACCCTTTGGCAAAGAATCACTTGGAACTTCAATTTCAACCGATTTTATTAATTCTCCATCCTTAAATAACCCTTTAATTTTGTTTAAATCAAAGGGTGCAGGTTGGTACAATACCTTACCGTCTTGCATATAAAATTTTGCATAATAGCTTGATCCAAATCTAATTTTTACTAAATTCGCGCTCGTCGGTATTGGACTAGTCGGCAGGATATTTTCTCCAATTAAAGTATTAATCATCGTTGATTTCCCTGCGGAAAAGTGTCCACAAAAGGCAATATTAATCTCACCTGCCATTTCTTTTTTCAATAAATCTTTTACTTTTTCTGCCCGAACCTTGTCCCCATTTTGCTCATAATAAGTAAAGAAGTTATAAAGTTTTTGTAAGTTTTTTGTTTCTGTTAATTCAATCAGTTGTTGTTCCATGTTTATACCCCTTTATTTCAACAGTTATATGTTTTATTGTATATGATTTATAATTATTTTCCCATAGTTTACTATTGAAATAAAATATTATCATCAAATCATTTTAATATTCAATGAATTAAAAAAGATGCCCAAAATAGGGCATTCCTTTTTAAAAGACTATAATGCTAGTTTATACTTATTCTTCTTCATAAAGATTACGATCATATTTATGACATTGAACCTCAATGATAATTGGATTTAATCGATTACAACCGCACTCTTGGCAAATATGTTGTTCATGATGAATTGTAAAACAGTTTTCACAATAATAATACATCATTCCCTCACTCTCTTCTTCGAAATTTCTTAAGAGTGTAACGATATATACCGGCATTGTTTTATTACCGAGCAAAGTATTATCTGATTTTAATTTTATTTATTATATGTTTGAATAGAGAATGATGTGAATGCATAAATAATTTTTTCTGAAATCGTATCAATTAAAAATTACCTTTCCATCCTTCAACGATTTGATTCTCACTAAGGATTCCACACGAATACCTTGGGCACGAAGGTCGTTTCCACCTTGTTGAAAGCTTTTTTCAATAACGATTCCAATTCCAGCAAGACTAGCTTCAGCTTGGTTAACTATTTCTATTAGTCCCCGTGCAGCTTCACCATTCGCCAAAAAGTCATCAAGTACAAGAACATGGTCATCCTTATTTAACAACTGTTTTGAAACCGAAATTTCATTTGTCTGTTGTTTTGTATACGAATAAACTTTAGCAGAATAAAGATTTTCCGTTAATGTCAATGATTTTCTTTTTCTAGCAAAAATTACTGGTACATTTAATTCTAATCCTGTCATAACACTCGGGGCAATACCAGATGATTCTATCGTTAAAATTTTTGTAATGGGTTCATTATTAAATCTATTAGCAAATTCTTCGCCAATTTTTAACATTAATGGGACATCAATTTGGTGATTTAAGAAGTGATCCACTTTTAGTACGGTTTCTGATAAAATAGTTCCTTCTTGAATAATTTTGTCCTTCAGTAGTTGCATTTGAGCACCTCTATTTCTTAAAATGGAATAAATGAATTGAAAAACCCAAAGGTAAGCAACCGTGTTGGCAACACTTATCTTCGGGTCTCCATTATGAAAAAATTATACGATCATATGTATTAGTATACAATTCATAGTTAATAAATTAAATACAAAATTATGATTACATTATATATGGAAACAAAGCAGTAACTATACCGATAATGCCCCCGATAATTGGAACAGAAATATAAAATAATCGTTTATTTCTTGCTCTTTTATAAGCCATTTCTTCTGGTGTTAAAAATTTATTAGACATATCAGCTCCCCCTACGACTATTTAAATGGACAATTTACCTTACATCAAACAT
>CADBNU010000086.1 GCA_902796085.1 Heyndrickxia coagulans | reverse complement strand
TATCATGAGTAATAAAAGAATTCGAAAATTAATTGTTTACTTGATGATATTTGCAATGGTTGCTACAACTATCCTTACCGGAATTTCAATGTTTTTATAAGCTATGATTTGGGTCATTCATCTAAAATTAAGGATAAATGACCCCTTTTTCTGTTCCAATTTGTTCGAAGTTCTTCCAAGTTTTCGTGATAAATATTTTTGTTCCAATCGGAACAAGTTCGTATAATTCTTCGACATCTTCATTGCGTAAACGAATACAACCTAATGAAGCATAATAACCAATTGAATGGGGATTGTTTGTGCCATGAATCCCATATGTTCGACCATTCGTATTAAGGGCATCAAATCCAATCCACCTTGTTCCGAGAGGATTTTTTGGCGATCCTCCAGAAATATTTAATTTTCTATAATAAGGATTAATCGCTTTTACGGTCACAGTAAACATCCCTTCAGGTGTAAGGTCATCGGTTTTTCCTGTTGCAGCTTTATAAATCTTTTTGACCTCACTGTCTTTTATAAAAGCGACTTCATTCGTTTGTTTATTAACGATAATAAAAGGATCGCCTGGTAGAGCAGGGCCAATTGGCCATAATGGTGAAATGCTAACAATTGTCAGTAATATAAAAACGAAAGATTTCAAAATATCCACCAGCCTTTTTTATAGTATGAAACAAAACTGGTGGAATTATTTTTTCTAAATTTCCTTATATGCTCATTACGTGCTCTTCTATTCTTTATATTGATTATTAAAAAAATCAGCTAATAAATTTTCTACTGCTATTGATACAGGAAGTCTCCCAGTTTCAACATTACGTTGAACAACAGGTAATCGCTTTTTTATTTGCTCATTTTGGAAAAACGTTTGTTCAAGACGTTCTCTAATCGATGTCAACATCCAATCGGTTGTTTGCTTCTTTCTTCTTGCATAAAACACCCCTGATTTCTTCGTGCTATTAAAAAAATCCAAAATAAGTTCCCAGACATCTGAAATTCCCTCGCCGGTAACGGAAGAACATGCCACCGCTTTCGTTTGCCACCCCTCAGTTGCTGCTTTCAAAAGGCGCAAAATTTGATTATACTCGTTTCTCGTTTTAATCGCTTTTTCCTTATTGTCACCATCTGCTTTTGTAACGATAATGGCATCAACTAGTTCCATCATTCCTTTTTTCATACCTTGCAAGTCGTCACCTGCACCCGTTATCGTTAACATTAAAAACATATCAACCATTGTTCTTACAACAACTTCACTTTGACCAACGCCAACGGTTTCAACGAGAATCATGTCATATCCAGCTGCTTCACAAAGTAAAATCGTCTCTCTCGTTTT
The DNA here is from genome assembly GCA_902796085.1 of Heyndrickxia coagulans. Taxonomy (GTDB): domain Bacteria; phylum Bacillota; class Bacilli; order Bacillales; family Caldibacillaceae; genus Pallidibacillus; species Pallidibacillus thermolactis. The sequence goes on along the minus strand of CADBNU010000086.1, from coordinate 29,704 downwards.
GCGATGAACCCCACCTAACGTTCCTCCCGAAGGTGACGGACGAATAAAAGCATTTTCTTCACGAGAAAGCTGTGCCATCCTGGTTTTATCTCCTAATATACTCCCTTGAGAAATAGTGGAAGAAGGATCAATGGCAAGAACTGCCACCTTCTTCCCCATTTGACACAGATCTGTGCCAAATCGCTCAATAAAAGTACTTTTTCCAGCTCCTGGAACACCTGTAATCCCTATTCTCATTGATTTTCCAGTTAACGGTAATATTTCTTTCAATAATTGTTGTCCAGCTTGAAAATGATCAGGATGGTTACTTTCAATTAATGTTATCGCCTTTGCCAAAGTCATTCGGTCGCCTGATTTTATTCCTTCAACATACTGTTGGATAGGAATCGATTTCTTCTTTTTTCGAAACCGATTTGATACCATTTAATTCACTTCCTCATAACCAAGTCGTTTATAAATTTCTTCTAGTATAATTTTGGCTGAGTTTGGAATTTTGGTTCCAGGACCGAATATAGCAGAGGCACCATTTTTCATTAGAAAATCATAGTCTTGTGATGGAATGACGCCTCCAACTGTGATCACAATATCGTCTCTCCCTAGTTTTTTTAACTCTTCGACAAGTTTTGGTAGAAATGTATTGTGACCACCTGCAAGTGAACTCATACCGATGACATGAACATCATTTTCTACAGCCTGTCTAGCTGTTTCTTCAGGTGTTTGGAAAAGTGGACCGATATCAACATCAAAGCCCATGTCCGCATAAGCAGTAGAAACAACCTTAGCTCCACGATCATGACCGTCTTGACCAATTTTTGCCATTAAAAGGCGTGGTCTTCTTCCTTCTAATTCAGCAAACTCATCGGTCATACGCTTAATCTCTTCAATCGTTTCTTGATCTCCATAAGCACTGCTATATACTCCGCTAATGGACCGGATTGTTGCTTGATGTCTACCACATACTTTTTCTATTGCCATAGAGATTTCTCCTAATGTTGCTCGTTTTCTTGCCGCCTCTATTGATAATTCTAGTAAATTTCCTTCACCGGTTTCTGCTGCTTTTGTCAAATGTTCAAGAGCTTTTTGAACAGTTTTTTCGTCCCTTGATTGTTTTAATTCTTGTAAACGTTCAATTTGTTTTTGACGAACTTTTGTATTATCAATAGCTAAAATTTCAATCGCTTCTTCTTCTTTAACTTGGTAAGTATTTACACCGATAATTTTTTCTTGTCCAGAATCAATCATTGCTTGACGTTTTGCCGCTGCTTCTTCAATTTTTAATTTTGGATATCCTTGTTCAATAGCTTTAGTCATACCACCTAATTGTTCAATTTCCTCAATATGCTTCCAAGCTTTTTCAATCAGTTCATTCGTTAAAGACTCTACATAAAACGATCCAGCCCAAGGATCAATCGTTTGAGTAATACCCGATTCTTCTTGTAAATATAATTGTGTATTTCTTGCAATCCGTGCAGAAAAATCTGTCGGTAAAGCGATCGCTTCATCTAATGCATTCGTATGCAGAGATTGAGTATGACCCATTGCTGCTGCATGGGCTTCAATTAAAGTTCTTGTCACGTTATTAAAAGGATCTTGTTCTGTCAAACTCCAACCTGACGTTTGAGAGTGGGTTCTCAGTGCAAGGGATTTTGGATTTTTCGGATCAAATTGTTTCATTAATTTAGCCCAAATGAATCTTGCAGCTCGTAGTTTTGCCACTTCCATAAAATAATTCATTCCAATTCCCCAGAAAAAGCTTAACCGAGGTGCAAAAGAATCGATATCAATACCTGCATGTAAACCTGTCCGTACATATTCCAGCCCATCTGCTAGAGTATAAGCCAGTTCTAAATCTGCTGGTGCACCTGCTTCTTGCATATGATATCCAGAAATACTAATACTGTTAAATTTTGGCATGTATTTGGCTGTATAGGCGAATATATCTGAAATGATTCGCATTGACATTTTTGGTGGATAAATATACGTATTTCGAACCATATATTCTTTTAATATATCATTTTGAATCGTGCCAGATAATTTCTCCTGGGGAACACCTTGTTCTTCAGCCGTCACGATATAAAAAGCCATAATTGGCAGTACAGCTCCATTCATGGTCATCGAAACAGACATTTGGTCTAACGGAATCTGATCAAACAAAATTTTCATATCTAAAATTGAATCTATCGCAACACCTGCTTTTCCGACATCACCAACTACCCTTGGATGATCTGAATCATAACCACGGTGGGTCGGCAAATCAAAGGCTACAGATAAACCTTTTTGTCCCATTTTTAAATTTCGTAAATAAAATGCATTACTTTCTTCAGCTGTTGAGAAGCCTGCATATTGCCGGATCGTCCACGGCCTGTTGACATACATCATTGGATATGGTCCTCTTGTATAAGGAGGTAGACCAGGTAAACTATCCAAATGTTTGGCTTCTGTAAGATCTTTTTCCGTATATTCAGATTTGATCGTAATATTTTCATATGTTTTATGTGTTTCAACAGTAGAACCTGTCGCTACATTTCGATTATCTTTAAACAATTGCACTTTATCGAACGCCGGCCGCATCTAGATCTCCTCCGATTTCTACTAGTATTCGTTTTAATGTTTCCACATGATCCGCTTTTTCATCAATGAAAAATGTAACACCTAATTCTTTTAGTTTGTGTATGACTTCTTTCTTACGTAAACCTGCAATTAAGTATAGCTTTTTGTGATTTTCCACTATCGTTTTTTCAATGAATGGTAATGCCTGTTCAAAATGATCATCTGTTCCAGCAAAACCAATGATTTTTTCAGATGCTTGATTGACAATACGACTAATTTCTTCTAATTGGATCTCTTCTTGGATTGGCTCGGCTAAAATACCACCACTAGCACAAAAGTCAGACACAAAATCAGTGATTTTTTTATATTCTTTTACCATACCAAGCCCAATTAGCCCGATTCTTGGAGGATTACCTTCTTTATAGCTTTTTTTCGCTAAGAAACGTAACTTTTCATATTCTTCACTAAGACGGAAGTAATTTATAACACTCTTTTCTTCACTAGACTCAACAAAAAAGTCTTCAATAGAATCACCATTAGCAATGCCATTTTCTATTTGTTGAATTGCAATTGGTTTTAATTTTTTTAAAGTTTCAACAGCAAAATCCGATTCTTGAAGCTTTTCCGAAATATCAGCATACTGATTTGTTCCAATTAATTTTATTTTTCGTTTATATAAGTCCGATAACATGTTTTGACGGTTTTCAATCAAGAGTTGTTCAACTGCCTTTTGATTAAACGCTTCCAATAACCCGCCCAACTCCTCTATTTGTAAGAAAAGCTGCCATGATTTTTCAATTAATTCGTTAGTTAAATGTTCAATAAAATATGAACCAGCTGCAGGGTCTTTAACATTTGCTAAACTTGATTCTTCACGTAAAATATGGTGGATGTTGCGAGCGAATCTAACACCTAATTTGCTAGTCTCTCCATATACTGCATCAAATGGTTGTATACGTAATGTTTGAACTTGTCCGATAACCGCTGCAAATGCTTCCCCACTGGACCTTAGCATATTGGTGTATGGGTCGAGTTTTGATTTATTTACCATTGTTGTTTCTGCAAATAAGTCAAGTACAGTTAATTGGTTATCCACTTCATAGCTCTCAGCAAGTTTCTTCCATAAATATCGCATCGCTCGAAGTTTAGCAATCTCCATAAAGAAATTTGACTGAACGTTGAGTCCTACTACAGTATTTTTAAAGAAAAATTCAACTGGTACTCCGGCTTCCTTTAAGTTTTCAATTTGCTCAACGGCTGTGGACAAGGTAAAGGCAATTTGCTGAACTGCGTTACCTCCTGTTTGTTCAAAAAATCTACCATCAACAAATAAGGTCTTTAAATTTTGAGTTTGATCTGAAGCTTTCTTTATTGTGTTGCACCATAATGTCAACAGATTTTTCTTTTCTTCACCTTTATAGGAATTTTCTACGATCGACCTAACAGGATCAAACCCTATAAACCCTTCAATATGCACACTCTCATTTTTTATAAAGTGAAATAGTAATTGATAAAATGGAATAATTTCCTCTTTCCCATCAATAAAAAAAGACACTTCAGCAAAATTTATTCCTTTAAATAATTCCTCTATATTACTTTTATTTAGACCTTTCGGAATTTTAAAAGCAACAGTAGGTTGTCCATATTCAATTGCTTCGAGAATATTCTTATTAATCTTTGCAATCGATTCTCCCTCAACTTGTTGAGCTATTTTCCATTTGTAACGGTAATCTCCTAAATGGATTCTTTCCTTTGGTAAATTCGCTTTAGTATACAGTGGCTTAATTTTGATGTTTTCAAATGTATTGCGAACATATTCACTAACTGTTTTCCCTTTTAATGATTTATTTGCAACTTCCAACCATTCATCATAAGATGGTTTTTGAAATTCTGTAGCTATTGTATGTTGCAAAATTCCCCCATGTTTGCTTTCCAAAAGGATCCCCCCTGTTCTCGAAATAGATTCACTTTATTAATATTTTATATTAAAACAAAAATTTTGAAAATAATTTAATCATTTTTATCCCAAATACAGAAAAAACAAACAAAAAAAATCATCCCTCACAGGTAATGAACAAAAAATTATTATAATAATAAAATTATGATTATGTGAGGAATGAAATATTTTTATTTTTATATTAATAAATATTCGTATTTTCCTGAGACATATTTTCTAAGATCTCTTTTACCCGCTTTAAAAACTTACCACAAATCAAGCCATCTAATACGCGATGATCTAGTGATAAACACAAGTTTACTTTATCTCTTACAGCAATCATCCCATTTTCCATCACAACTGGTCTTTTAACAATACTTTCTACTTGAAGGATTGCCGCTTGTGGGTAATTAATAACGCCCATCGATTGGACTGAACCAAAGGAACCCGTATTGTTAACAGTAAATGTACCACCTTGAAGGTCATCTGGAGATAATTTACCCGTTCGCACCTTTTGTGTTAACTCAGAAATTTCACGGGCTATTCCCTTGATGGTCTTTTCATCTGCATGTTTTAAAACTGGTGTATAAAGTGCATCTTCATCTGCAACAGCAATTGATAAGTTGATATCTTTTTTCTGTATGATTTTTTCTCCAGCCCACATACTATTTAATTGCGGAAATTCTTTTAACGCTTGAGCAACAGCTTTTACAAAAAACGGAAAATATGTTAATTTAAATCCTTCTTTTTGTAAAAATTCATTTTTTATTGAATCTCTATATTGAACAAGATTCGTGACGTCAACTTCTACCATCATCCACGCATGTGGAATTTCCTGTTTTGATTTCTTCATATTCGTTGCGATCGCTCTTCGAATACCGCTTACAGGAATCTCAATATCACCTGATGTCGGATTATGCAATGGTAAAGATTTTGTTTTTTGTTTGGCTAAAGAGTCCTTTTCATTAACTTGTGACAATTGTTGTATCGAATTTTCTTGATGTGTTGTTGTTTCTTGTTCGATGTCAGTAGATTTGTTGTTTGCAATATAATTTAATACATCTTTTCTTGTAATCCGGCCACCTCTTCCAGTCCCTGTTATTTTTGATAAGTCAATATCATGCTCTTGAGATAGTCTAAGGACTGCTGGCGAATAACGTTGTTTTTGTGGAGTACGGATTTCTTTTTCTGATGTATCTGAGTTTTCTTGTAAATCGGTTACTTCCATTTGTTCAACTTCTGTACTATTCTCTTCCGTTTCAATGGTGCAAATGATTTCACCAACCGTTATGGTTTCTCCTTCTTGTGCAATAATTTCTTTAATGATACCAGTAAAGCTCGATGGAACTTCTGCAGTTACTTTATCAGTAATAATTTCAGCTAACGGATCATATTTATTTACTTTCGTACCAACTGATACTAGCCATTGATTGATTGTTCCTTCTGTCACACTTTCTCCCAATTGAGGCATTAAAATTTTTTCTACGCTCATGTTAGCTCCCCCTCTCCTTAAAATTCCGCTAATTCCCGCATTGCCTTCTCGATCTTATCTGGATTGATCATAAAGTACTTCTCCATTGTTGGAGCAAAAGGCATAGCCGGAACATCTGGTCCTGCCAGGCGCATTATTGGAGCATCTAAATCAAACAAGCAGTTTTCTGAAATAATTGCAGCAACTTCACTGATCACACTACCTTCTTTATTATCTTCCGTTATCAAAAGTACCTTTCCAGTTTTCATTGCCGCTTCCATTATTGATTCTTTATCTAAAGGATAAACTGTACGCAAATCAAGGATGTGACTAGAGATTCCTTCTTGAGCCAGCTTCTCTGCCGCTTGCAAGGCAAAATGAACACATAATCCATACGTAATAACGGTAATATCTTCCCCTTCGCGTTTTACATCTGCTTTTCCAATAGGTACAACATAATCATGATCAGGTACTTCGCCTTTGATTAAACGGTAAGCCCGTTTATGTTCAAAAAACAGAACAGGGTCATCATCGCGAATGGCCGCTTTTAAAAGACCTTTTACATCATAAGGAGTGGAAGGCATAACAATTTTTAACCCTGGCTGATTTGCGAATATAGCCTCGACTGATTGTGAGTGATATAAACCACCATGAACACCACCTCCATATGGAGCCCGAATAACAATTGGGCAATGCCAATCATTGTTTGAACGATACCGAATTCTTGCTGCTTCTGAGACAATTTGATTCACGGCGGGCATGATAAAATCTGCAAATTGCATTTCACCTATAGGACGTAATCCATACATAGCAGCACCTATGGCTACACCAGCTATAGCAGATTCAGTAAGAGGTGTGTCAATAACACGTTCTTCACCAAACTGTTCAAATAAACCTTGAGTGGCTTTAAACACTCCTCCTTTTTTCCCAACATCCTCGCCTAATATAAAAACATTTTCGTCCCGTTCCATTTCCTCACGTATCGCCTGTGTTACCGCGTCAATATATGAAATAACCGGCATCAATATCCCTCCTATTCCTTATATACATATTTTAATGCATCTTCTGGTTTAGCATATGGAGCTTGTTCCGCATAATCTGTTGCATCGTTTACGATTCCTTTCATCCGCTCTTCAATTTCTTTCCTTTTTGGTTCATCTAACAATCCAACTTCAATTAAATATTTTCCAAAGATGACAATCGGATCATTCTGTCTCGCATTTTTTACTTCTTCCGGATTGCGATAAGCTTTATCATCATCATCACTAGAATGTGGTGTGAATCGATTTGTAAGCGCTTCGATTAATGTCGGACCATCACCTTTAATTGCACGTTCTCTAGCCTCTTTAACTACACGATATACTTCTAATGGATCACTTCCATCGACCTTATAGCCCGGCATTCCATATCCTGCTGCCCGATCTGCTATACTTTTGGTTGGTAATTGTTTTTCTATTGGTACAGAAATCGCATATTGATTGTTTTGACACATAAAAATGACCGGTAAATTATGAACACCCGCAAAATTTAACCCTTCATGAAAATCACCCTGGTTGGAAGAACCTTCACCAAATGTTGTAAATGAGACAAAATTTTGTTTTTTCATTTTAGCAGCTAAGGCAAAACCAACAGCATGGGGCACTTGTGTTGTTACAGGTGATGAACCTGTCACAATGCGATTTTTCTTTTGACCAAAATGACTGGACATTTGTCTACCTCCAGAACTTGGATCCTCTGCCTTTGCAAATGCACCAAGCATTACTTCTCGCGGACTCATACCAAATGCCAAAACAAGAGCAAGATCTCGATAATATGGTAATAGATAATCCTTCTTGCGATTTAATGCAAAAGCCGCACCAATTTGTGCTCCTTCGTGACCTTGACCTGATATAACAAATGGAATTTTCCCTGCACGGTTTAACAACCACATACGTTCATCAAGTCTTCTTGCAAGTACCATAAGTTCATACATTTCTAATACATCCTGATCGCTTAAACCAAGCTTTTGGTGACGATTGTTTTCCATCTGTGTGAATGCCCCCCTTTTCATTCTCTTTACAAATTATCCGTGAATTGCTTTTCCATCAACTGCCATACTAACCTCAGCAAATATTTCCGATAAAGTCGGATGCGGATGAATCGCCTCGGCAATCTCCCATGGAGTTGCGTCCAATAAAGTAGCTAAACTTGCTTCAGATATTAATTCTGTCACATTAGAACCGATGAGATGGACCCCTAATAAATCGTCCGTTTTTTTATCAGCAATCATTTTAACAAAGCCATCAGTCTTTCCATTGACGAGTGCTTTACCAATCGCTTTGAACGGAAATTTTCCTACTTTGATTGAATAGCCTAAATCTTTAGCTTTCTGTTCGGTTAAACCAATACTTGCCACCTCTGGACTAGAATAAATACATTTTGGTACTTGACGCTCATTTAGTGTGGTTGGATTTAAACCTGCCATATGTTCTACAGCAATGATTCCTTCTCGGCTAGCGACATGGGCAAGTTGTATACCACCAATGCAATCCCCAATTGCATAAATATGTGATTCTTTAGTTTGATAAAAATCATTGACTCGGATTTTTCCATCATGAAGTTCTATATCTGTATTTTCTAAACCTAAATCATTAGTGTTTGCTATCCGACCAACAGAGAGAAGAACTTTATCTGCCTCAAGCTCTTTTCTTTCATGACCAATTTCTACTTGAATTTTTACCCGATTAGATTTTTTTAATGTTTCCGCCAATACCTTTGCATTTGTTAATACTTGAACTCCTTTTTTCTTTAACGAATTTGCTAATTCTTTGCTAATCTCTTCATCTTCACTCGGAATAAGACGTTCCGCATATTCAACAATCGTAACATCCACATCCAAATCAGCCAACATTGATGCCCATTCTACACCGATGACCCCACCCCCGATGATCAGCATTGAGTTCGGTAGTCTTTCCATATTTAAACAGTCATCGGATGACAAAATGATCTCACCGTCAAACTCAATTCCTTCCAACTTCTTAGGTCTTGAACCTGTCGCAATTAAAACATTTTTTGGTATAAGCATTTCATTATCACTTTTATCTTCCAATTCAACGGATACAGTCCCAGGCATCGGGGAAAATATAGAAGGTCCTAAAATGCGACCCGTTCCATGGTATACATCAACTTTTTCCTTCTTCATTAAAAACTGGATGCCTTGATGTAAATTGTCTATCACGTCATTTTTTCTATTTTGAATTTTCGAAAAATCGATTCCAATTACTTGTGATGCGATTCCATATTGATCACTTTCTTTTATCGTTCTGTACACCTCTGCACTTTTTAATAAAGTTTTTGTCGGAATGCAACCAGAATGAAGGCAAGTGCCGCCTAATTTGTTTTTTTCAACGATAGCCGTTTTTAAACCTAGTTGGCTTGCCCGGATTGCAGATACATACCCTCCTGGTCCGCTACCTATTATCACTAAATCATATTCCTTTGCCATGTCCGTCCTCCTATCAATTTTTCTTTCTCTTTTTAGGCTCTCAAAAATTTTGAGAGCCTAAAGTTCATCATATTAACGATTGGTTCTATGGGATAATATACTTTTTTCATTTCTTAAAAATGTTGTTCTTGAATCTCTTACCTTTTGAATTCGTTCTTCCGCCATACGATCTGCCGCTACATAGGTAGGGATATTGTCTCTTTTTGCAATTTCAAATACCCGTTTTAAGTTCGTATAAATTTGTTCAACCTTCTTCATTGCCCGTTCACGATTATAACCGTATAATTCATCCGCTACATTGATAACGCCACCAGCATTAATAACATAATCCGGTGCATAGATAATACCAGCTTCATTTAATAGGTCACCATGGTGATCTTCTTTTAATTGGTTATTAGCAGAACCGGCAATCACTTTTGCTTTTAATTGGGGAATTGTCTCATCATTTAAAATTCCGCCTAGAGCACAGGGTGCAAATACATCACATTCAACACTATAAATGTCCTTAGGATCAACTGCTTTTGCACCAAAATCCTCCATTGCCCGCTTTACGGAATCTTGATTGATATCCGTAACAATTAAATTTACTCCTTCTTCATTCAAATACTTACATAAATGATAAGCAACACTACCTACACCTTGAACAGCAACAGTTTTACCTTCTAAAGAAGTATGACCAAAGTATTCCTCTACAGCAGCTTTCATTCCCTTATAAATACCGTAAGCCGTTACCGGAGATGGATCCCCAGATGATCCAAAAGCAGCAGATGTTCCCGTCACAAAATCTGTTTCTTCATGAATAATATTCATATCTTCTTCTGTAGTACCAACATCTTCAGCCGTAATATAACGACCATTAAGTCCTTGAACAAAACGACCGAAAGCACGAAACATTTCTTCATTTTTATCTTTTCTAGGGTCCCCAATTAAAACTGTTTTTCCACCACCAAGATTAAGTCCTGCAGCTGCATTTTTATAAGTCATACCTCTAGCTAAACGTAAAGCATCAATGATCGCTTCTTCTTCACTTTTATAATTCCACATACGAAGTCCGCCTAAAGCAGGACCTAAAGTTGTATCATGTATGGCGATAATTGCCTTTAATCCTGATCCTTTATCTTGAACAAAATGTAATTCCTCATAATCATACTTTTCCATTTCTTTAAATATTTCGATACTCATCTTGCTATCTCTCCTTTTCCTGTAAAAAACTTCGCCCAATATTATAAAATGCAAGTTTTATGCCAACTTAATTTTGAAAGCGTTTTCTTGTTATTTATCGATTTCTAGATTGATTGGTCATGCAAAAATTTGCAGTATATGCAAAAAAATTCATGCAAAATTTTGCATTTTTTCTAGTTTATAATATAAGGTACGAATGGATATACCTAATTCTTTTGCCGCGTTTGTTTTATTACCACGGTGTTTTCGTAATACTGTCTGGATAATCTGCTTTTCATAATCGTCAAGCATTTTTTGTAAACTTTTGGTGTTTTCAGGATTCAAATCATTTTCATCAACTTTTGTTTGATTAATGTCAAGTGGTGGTAAATGTTCCTTTCGAATCAATGTCTCATTATAATTCATGAAAATGATAGCCCTACCTAAAATATTTTCTAATTCTCTCACATTTCCCGGCCAATGGTATTGTTTTAAGATGGTAATGGCATCTTGGTCTATTCCTTCTACATTACGTCCATAATCGTGATTTATTTTTTGGATCAGTCGTTGACAGAGTTTCGGAATATCATCGAGTCGATTTCTTAAAGGAGGTATCCTTATTGGAAAACGGTTTAATCGATAATATAAATCTTCACGGAACTGACCTTTTTCAATTTCCTTTTCCAAGTCTTTATTCGTAGCAGCAATAATTCGAACATCTATCGGAATTGGTTTTGTCCCACCTACTCGCACAATTTCCTTTTCTTGAACAGCTCTTAATAGTTTCGCTTGCATTTGTAACGATAATTCACCAATTTCATCTAAAAAAATACTGCCGTTATTTGCTTCTTCAAAAAACCCTTTTTTACCACCTCTTTTTGCTCCTGAAAACGCACCTTCTTCATAGCCAAATAGCTCACTTTCTAATAACGATTCTGAGATTGCTGCACAATTGACACGAATAAAATGATTATATTTACGATCGCTTTCATTATGTATAGCGTGGGCAAATAACTCCTTCCCTGTACCAGATTCACCTCTTAACAAAACCGTTGCTGGAGTTTTTGCTGCCTTTCTCGCCTGTTCAATTGCAGTTAAAATATCATTCGTTGTACCGACAATATCTTCAAAGGTGTATTTTGCCTCTAACGTACGAATTCTTTCTTTTGCTTTTTCTAATTCAGTTGTTAAATCACGTATCTCAGACATATCATGAATTACTGCTACACTTCCTTTTAAAATTCCTCCAGTTATAATTGGCGCTACATTGACGACAACTTCTTTTTTATTAGGACCGACTAACATTTTAACTCCCCGAACCGGCTTTTTTGTTCTTAAAACACGGAGATGCATACTTTCACCACGATAAATGTCTGTTGTAGCAGGTTTTCCAATGATTTCACTTTCCGTAAGTCCAGTTAAACGTGTATAAGCAGGATTAATTAAGATGCCAATTCCCTTTTCATCAACAACAGAAATTGCATCATCACTTGAATGGATAATCGCTTCCAACATCGTACGCATTTCGTTTAAATCATTCGTCTTTTTTGTCAATTGTCGAATCGCTTCTTTTTGGTTCAAAATTAAAGATAGAATTGGTTCACAAATCATCATGGGCTTTTTCTCATCATTCAATATAGATCGCCCGGAATTTTCTTCGATTGTATTAAATATAATGTGAATTTCTGTTTCTAGTTTTTTAGGAAAAGTATGTAAAAATGGAATACCAAGTTTTTGCGCTGCCAATATTCCTGGTGCATTTTTATCCTTATCAATTATGGCGATGATATTAAAATCCTTAACCTTTTGTAATATTTCAAGGATAGCTAATCCCTTCTCACCCGCTCCAAAAATTAATACATTTTGCATTCAAACACCTCCATTATGTAAAAAGACAACACCCTTGACAATTTAGACAATTTAGACCATATTCAATATATAAAATATTAACATACAGGTGAAAGGAACCGATATGGAACGTTTATTCGCATTCTTACTTTTATTAATACCAGGTTTAATGGCTACACTAGGAATAAAATACATTCGTGACACAATGTTTAATGAATTACAGTGGCCATTTCCATTATTGTGGGTCCAAGCTTTTTCTGGCTTTATCATGGTCATTTTAGGAATTGCCTTTATCGGTGGTTTTATTTATCACCGAGATAAAAAAAGGCAACGAGTTAAAAAAAGAAGATTAAGTAGGTGAATTAGGAAAAGATAACCTACTTAACCTCCTGATTACCTTTTTAGTTCGTCACGAAATGTTCTAGCCTTTTCAGGAAAGTCTGTAATCAACGCATCAACTTTACACTTAAATAATCGCAACCATTCATTTTTTTCATTGACGGTATATGGTCTCACCTTTATACCATGCTCTTGTGTTTTCAAAATTAATTCTTTTGGACAAGACCGAAAATTAGGATGAATAGCTTTCGCTCGTATTGCTTTTGCATAAATCCATGGATTAAACAGACCTTCTGAATATAATGGGGCTGTTTCAATCTCAGGAGCTACACGATAAGCATACACAATAGCAAAATGATTAAAAGATGAGAAGATAATTCGTTCTTCTAATTTCATATCTCGGATGAACGCGATGGTTTTTCTCACTAATTCAAAATTTTTTAATGAACGTGTTTTAAACTCAATGTTACAAACCAGTTCTGTTGTTTTAAACCATTCTAAAAATTCCTTTAATAAAGGAATCTCGGCTCGAAATTTCCCATCTTTAAATTTTGCACCTGCATTTAATGTTTTTAATTCTTTAGTTGTTAAATCTTTAACAAATCCAGTACCATCTGTTGTCCGATCCACCTTATCGTCATGGAAGATCACAACCTCACCATCCTTTGTTAAGCGCACATCTAACTCAATTCCATCCGCTTTGACCCTGGCTGCTTCTTTAAAGGCTAACATCGTATTTTCAGGATGTGTACCTGCTGAACCTCGGTGAGCAAATATATGTGTCATGATTCATCTCCTTTTTCATTTATCCTGAAATTTCTAACTCAATTCAACGATCGTTTCAATTACTCATTATATGTAGCTTTTAGATGTAAAACACCTGTAAGGGACAGGTGTTTTTGTTTCCATAAACCTAGGAATTAACTTATTCCTAAACCTACCCTTTTATTTTTCATTGATTAGGTTGGCTAAAAAAGAAAGGACCGAGCAAGCATTTACTCGATCGTTTGATCTTTTTATCTTATCTAACCACATCATTGCTACTTATGAAGCTTGATGTTCTAATCTTAATTTATCAGCTATCATAGCAATAAACTCGGAATTTGTTGGTTTTGCTTTTGACATACTAACAGTGTATCCGAAAAGCTTTGAAATTGATTCAATATTCCCTCTACTCCAAGCAACTTCAATGGCATGGCGAATTGCACGTTCCACACGACTTGCTGTTGTATTATATTTTTTTGCAATATCAGGATATAACACCTTTGTGATGGAACCTAATAATTCAATATCATGATAAACCATGGATATAGCTTCTCTTAAGTATAAATAGCCTTTAATATGTGCTGGAACACCAATTTCATGAATTATATTTGTTATGCTCGCATCCAAACTTTTCGGTTCATCAGATTGTTGAATAATTATGGAAGCATTATTGTTTATATTGGTATTTTTCTTTGATGTTTCACCCTTACCCATTACTTGACGTATTTGTGCTACTAAATGATCCATATCAAACGGTTTTAAAATAAAATAGGATGCGCCTAATTCAACTGCTTTCTTTGTCACATCCTCTTGACCAAAAGCTGTAAGCATAATGATCTTCGGAGGATTTTTGTCTACATTAAGTTTTTCTAGCACCGCAAGACCGTCCAAATGTGGCATAATAATATCTAAAATTAATACATCCGGCCGAATATTTTCTAACATTTTTAAACATTCCTGGCCATTGTATGCAACTCCAACCACTTCCATATTTTCTTGATTATTTATGTAATCCTTCAAAAGCACAGTAAGTTCCCGATTGTCATCCACAATACACACTTTTATTTTCTTCACGAGACTTCCTCCCCTAATATCTTAAATTTCATTGTAATCTACAATTTCGACAATTGCTAATAAAATCCCTTTTAATTCACCCGAAAAAAAGTCGTTTTTACTATATTTATAATAAAAATCATCGCACCATCCCGGCAAATGTAACTTTTTGAAATATTTTTAATAAATATATTACTCATATTCCCAAGAAATTCAAGGTTAGGAATGCAAAAAGCGAGCTGTTTTAGCTCGCTTTTTCTTCTCCCTTTACATATATATCCAAACCAGCCTCGTTTAGCATCCATTCAATATGAACACCATATCCGCTGGATGGGTCATTTACAAATACATGGGTGACTGCTCCTATGAGTTTTCCATCTTGAATGATCGGACTACCACTCATTCCTTGAACAATACCACCTGTTTTATCAAGTAGTCGTTCATCCGTAATTTTTATTACCATTCCTTTCGTTGCCGGAAACTTTTGTGGTGTAGAGCTAATAATTTCTATATCAAATAATTCAACTTTATCCTCATCAACTACTGTTAAAATTTGTGCAGGGCCTCTTTTCACTTGATGGGATAGAGCGATTGGAAGGGGCTTATTCATGATCTTATTGTTTAAATCCTTCGTTAATGTTCCGTATATTCCAAATTGATTATTTTTCTGTATATTTCCAACTATATTTCTTTCATTTAAAAATCTGGCTAATTTTTCACCAGGTGCGCCATTGGTTCCTTTTTGAATGGAAGTTACTGTTGAAGGAACGATATAACCATCTTTCACTACAATAGGCATTTTTGTATCCATATCAGAGATAACATGTCCTAATGCTCCATATTTTTTTGTTTTTGGATCATAAAAGGTTAATGTTCCGATACCGGAAGCAGAATCACGAATATATAATCCTAATTTATATTTACCTTCAGATTCATCGATAGCAGGATATAAATCGGTTTCGAATTGTTCATTCTTTCGCTGAATTCCTATTTTCAATGGTTTCCCCTCTTTTCCCGACTTTTGAACGTGGGGACCAATATCATTAATGGATTCAATTGTTTCACCATTAATACTAATAATTAAATCTCCTGTTTGAATACCTGCCTTTTCACCTGGAGATACTTTGCCTGAAGGGGAATTTACTAAGTGATGTCCAACGACAAGTACACCTTTTGAATTTATTTTTACACCGATGGATTGACCACCTGGTATCACTTTGAAATCCTTTAATACATTAACGCTCACTTTTTTTATAGGGATTCCAGCAATGTCAAAAATTAGATCACTCTTACCTTCTTTTAATGCTTCAACTGTCAAATTTTTATCTTTATTAATTTGAATATGTTCTTGTGTATCTTGTACGGTATTAACAACTTCTGTAGAAGCCAATTCAAATGATTGTCCTTTAAATAAAGTTAATTCACTTGGATTATTTAAAACTTTTCCAACTGGTGAGAAAAAGCCGATATAAACGAAAGAAACAAGGAGAATTAAACCAAATATTTTTCTTATTTTATCTCTATTCAATACACTCACTCTCCTCGCTTCATGTCCACACAAAGGGTACATTTATAATCTAGCCGTTTCGCCCTATAATTATAATCGACATATTTAAAAAAATACTGTACAGAATGGATAACTTTGGTTGAGGAAAATTTGGTATAAAAAAGCCGTCCAATGGATGGACGACTAAATATAATATTAATGATGCTGATATTTATATTGATGTGCTAAATCAAGGAGCTCTTTTGCATGTTCTTCCGTAGCAGTTGTTATATGTGATCCAGATATCATGCGAGCTATTTCTTCAATCCGTTCACACTCACTTAATTGTTGAATTGAAGTGATCGTTCGATGTTCTTTTATTTCTTTTCGAATAAAGAAATGATGATCACATAATGCAGCAACCTGAGGAAGATGAGTAATAGATAATACTTGTGAATTGACGGAAATTCGATATATTTTTTCACCAATTGCTTGAGCAACACGACCGCTTACACCAGTATCTACTTCATCGAAAATAATTGATGTTACTCCTTGATGTTGTGAGAAAATCGTTTTTAAGGCAAGCATAATACGAGATAATTCTCCGCCTGATGCGATTTTTGCCAATGGTTTCAATGGCTCTCCTGGGTTTGTACTCATATAAAATTCGATTTTGTCAATGCCATCTGGTTGAAATTCGATATTATCTTGCTCAAAAAATTTAACTTCAAACACCGTTTTGTCCATATATAGATCTTTCAGTTGCTTATGAATGGCCTCTGTTAATTTTTCTGCTGCGTTTTTACGTAATGAAGTTAGATGATTGGCTTCAACTAATAGATCTTTTTCTATAGAAACTAATTTCTTATTTAACGTCTCAATATGTGACTCACGATTTGTGATCATTTCAATTTCGTCATCAATTTTTGCACAATATTCTAAAATCGCTTCAATGGAATCCCCATATTTTCTTTTCATTTGATGAATGATATTTAAACGATTTTCTATTTCATTAAGTCGATTCGGGTCGTATTCAAGTTCATCCAGTTTATCTCGTAACGTATGAACAATATCTTCTAATTGATAATAACTATTTGAAACAATACTATAAATTTCCTTTAATTCTTCATCTATCGTTTGTGCTTCATCTAAATTAGATAAAGCTAGTCCAACCCAGTCTAGACCCTTTTGTTCACCTTGTAATGCCTCATAAGTTGTATTTAAACTTGAAAACAATTTTTCAAAATTGGTTAACTTCTTCTTTTCAGTTAAAAGTTGTTCATCTTCACCAATTTTTAATTGAGCATTTGTTATTTCATTTAATTGAAATTTTAATAAATCAAGCCGTTGTGCCATCATTTGTTCATTTTCATTTAAAGAGGCAAGATCTTTTTTTATTTTGACATATTCTCGATATATCGATTGATACTCATTTAGAGCAGGGTAGATTTCTTTTCCGCCAAATTCATCCAGTAAACGTAAATGACTTTTATCATCTAGCATTTCTTGGTTATCATGTTGACCATGAATATCGACGAGTGTTCGACCGATTTCTCGTAAAATTGTAATTGTGACAAGTTTTCCATTTACTCGACAAACGCTTTTTCCAGAAGGATAAATGTCTCTTTTTAAAAGTAACATTCCTTCTTCAATTTCAATCCCAAATTCCGAACATTTAGCAATTGCTGGATGATCATCTTCTATTAAAAAGAGACCTTCGATTTCTGCCTTATCCGCACCATGACGTACAAAATCCGATGATCCTCTACCACCGACTAATAAATGAATTGAATCGATTATAATGGATTTCCCCGCTCCTGTCTCTCCTGTTAAAACTGTAAAACCTTTTTGGAAAGATACCGTTACCGATTCAATAATGGCAATATTTTTTATCGCTAATTCCGCTAACAACCGTTTCCCTCTCCTTTAATTCATTGTATTGCTATAACCGTTTCATCCAATCATTCCAGCATATTGAAAAATTTTTCTTTTATTTTTTCTGCGTTTTCTTGTGTATCAGCAATGATTAAGCATGTATCATCACCACAAACAGTACCTAAAATTTCATCCCAATCTAATTGATCAATCAAATTACCAACAGCATTGGCATTTCCTGGTATTGTTTTTAGAATGACTAAATGTCCAGCACTATTGATTTTTACAAAGGCATCAATTAATAATTTTTGCAGTTTTTCCAAAGTGTTATATTTTTGGTCTGATGGCAAACTATACTTATATAATCCATCCCGGTACGGTACTTTCACTAACCTGAGCTCTTTTATGTCTCGGGAAATCGTTGCTTGAGTAACTTGAAATCCTGATTCTTGCATTCGTTCAACGAGTTCATCTTGTGTCTCGATGTTGTATTTGGCAATTAACTCACGTATTTTTAAATGTCGTTGTAATTTACTTGTCAAGATTGTCACCTGCTTATCCATTTTTTACATTCATTTCTTTATCTTATATTTTACAAAATGAACCTCATTTTAGAAAAGAATTATTTAAATCTCGACATTATTATACACATTTACATCAATACATACCATGAATGAAAATAGAAAGGCTGTCGAATCGACAGCCTTCTAATTAACTGAACCTTGAATTTTTCCTTCTTTTAATTGCTCATGGGCAGATTGTACCACATCATTTATCTTAATATTTAAAAAGTTCTTCCCTTGTTCGCTTTCATCTTTAACTCGCCATTTTAAATGAATTAAAAATTCAATATTTCCTTCACCTCCGGTTATCGGAGAGAAGGTTAGGTTTTGGACATCATAACCTTCAGCAATTGCAAAATCAATAATTTCTTGAATGACTTGCATATGAACTTTCGGATCACGGACGATTCCTTTTTTACCAACAAATTCACGTCCCGCCTCAAATTGCGGTTTAATTAATGCCACAACATCACTTCCATCAACAAGCAGTTTTTTTAATGGCGGTAACATTAATTTTAATGAAATAAAAGATACATCAATTGAAGCAAATTCCGGCATATCTCTAGTCAAATCTTCCGGTTTTATATAACGGAAATTTGTACGTTCCATGACGATCACACGATCATCGTTTCTTAACTTCCATGCTAATTGATTATACCCTACATCAACAGCATAACTATACCGTACACCATTTTGCAATGCACAATCGGTAAAACCACCTGTTGAAGAACCAATATCAATCATGATTTTATCTTTTATATTTAAATTAAATGTTTTTAAAGCTTTCTCAAGTTTGTAACCACCGCGAGACACATAAGGCATTTTCTTACCTTTAATCGTAATCTCGATGTCAACCGGGACCTTTACCCCCGGTTTTTCAAGGCGTTCTTCCTTCGAAAATACAATTCCTTCCATAATTGCTCGTTTTGCTTTTTCTCGCGTTTCAAAAAGACCACGCTCAGTTAAAATAACATCAAGTCTTTCTTTTTTCACCAAATTCCTCAAGCCCTTTTTATTAATTTTTGTATTTCATTTTTTATCGTTTGAACGATGTTATCCGACGTTAATCCAACTTCATGAAGTAAATTCTTCACATCGCCATGTTCAATAAAACGGTCCGGTATCCCCATTCGTTTGATTTCATGATCGGTATACCCATTGTCACACGCAAACTCTAATACGCTGCTTCCAAATCCACCTTGAAGAATCGCTTCTTCAATGGTTAAAATTGGAATTTGATTGTGCAGTAAACTGCGTAGCATTTTTTCATCCAACGGTTTTATAAAACGAGCATTAATAATTTTCGTTTGGATACCATATTTTTCCAATTTCTTCGCTGCTTCTAATGCCATCGGAATTGTTGTGCCAAATGTTAAAATGGCATAATCTGTTCCTTCACGTAAAACTTCCCATGTGCCAATTGGAAGATTCTTCAATTTATTATCAAGTTCGACACCATAAACACTACCTCTTGGGAAACGCATTGCGATCGGACCGTTATCATATTGAATCGCCGTATAAATCATATGTTGCGCTTCGTTTTCATCCTTAGGCATCATTAAAACGATATTTGGGATATGTCGTAAAAAGGCGATATCAAATACCCCTTGATGGGTTTCTCCATCTGCACCAACAAGTCCAGCACGATCAATCCCTATAAATACATTTAAATTTTGTCTACATATGTCATGAATTAATTGGTCATAGGAACGTTGTAAAAAAGTAGAATAAATGGTTAAATATGGTTTCATTCCTTGAGTAGCTAGTCCAGCCGCTACTGTTGCAGCATGTTGTTCTGCAATTCCTACATCAATCACTCGTTCCGGAAACTCCTCTTGAAAACCTTCTAATTTTGAGCCGACAGTCATAGCTGGTGTAATGGCTACAATTCGATCATCATCTCTTGCCAATTTCCGTACTGTTTCGCTTACTAACTTGCTCCATGCAGGTTTACTATCAACGGGTTTAATAAAGTCACCTGTTTCAATTTTATATGGTCCTGTCCCATGCCATGTACCAATCTTATCATTTTCTGCTGGTTTATAACCTTTTCCTTTTTTCGTAACAACGTGTAAAAGAACCGGACCATTCGTTTTTTTCGCGTATTTTAAGTTTTCAAACAGGTCATCATAATTATGACCATCAATTGGTCCAAAATAAGTAAACCCTAGCTCTTCAAAAAACACACCATTGATAAATAAATATTTCAAGCTATCTTTGAAACGCTCGGCAGTCTGAGCCATTTTTCCGCCTACAGCCGGAATTTTTTTCAGTAATGCTTCCAATTCATCTTTTGCCCGATTGTATTTTCCAGCAGACCGAAGTCGACCTAAAATATTGTGAAGTGCACCAACATTTGGGGCAATCGACATTTCATTATCGTTCAGAATGACAATTATATTTTTCTTTTCATGTCCAATATGATTCAGCGCTTCTAACGCCATACCTCCTGTTAAGGCACCATCACCAATAACAGGTACAATAAAATAATCTTCTCCTTTTAAATCACGAGCAATCGCCATCCCCATCGCTGCAGATAAACTCGTTGAACTATGGCCAGTTTCCCATACATCATGAGGACTTTCGTTCATCTTTGGAAAGCCAGATAATCCTTGATACTGACGTAAAGAATGAAAATCTTTGGCACGTCCGGTTAAAATTTTATGTACATAACATTGATGTCCGACATCCCAAATAATTTTATCCTTAGGACTGTTAAATGCCCGATGTAATGCAATGGTTAATTCAACAACGCCAAGATTCGGTCCAATATGTCCGCCGGTTTTAGAAAGCGTTTTAATTAAAAAGCTCCGGATTTGTTCACTTAGTTGCTCTAATTCTTTTTTTGTTAAATTTTGTAAGAATGATGGATTTTCTATGGATAAAAGATCCATATTGGATCACTCACTTTCATTCGATTTCCTACTCTCCAGTATAATTTAGAATATCTATAATTATAACATGATGTCAATATTCCAGCATTTTTCTTCCTAATTTCTGTGGGAAATCGTTATCTGTTTCTTTTACCAATTAATTCTGTTATATATGATAAGTACTGCTTTTCAATTGGTAAAGTTGATAATATTTGTTCTGCCTTTAATAAATGATCTTTTAATTTCTCTTTTGCACCTTTCATAGTTAACAGTTTCGGATAAGTACTTTTCTGCTTTTCAACATCTCGGCCGATATTTTTCCCTATCATTTCCTCTGATCCTTCAATATCTAAAATATCATCCCGAATCTGGAAAGCAAGGCCAATATGGAAGGCATATTCTTCCAATTTCGTTAGCGTCTTGTGATCTGAATCAGCCATTATGGCTCCTGCTTTAATACAAAACGCTAAGAGATTACCTGTTTTATGTTTATGTATATACTCCAGTTGTTCTAGGTTTAAATCTTGATTTTCCCCTTCTAGATCTGCAACTTGTCCAGCAACCATTCCTTCAGGACCAGCAGCCTTTGCAAGTTCACGAATAAGGGCAACCTTTTTATTAGCTGAAAATCCTTTCATTTCTGCTAACACTTGAAAACTGTAAGTTAATAATCCATCCCCGGCTAATATTGCTGTTGCTTCACCAAATACTTTATGATTTGTTGGTTTGCCTCGTCGCAATTCGTCATCATCCATTGCTGGCAAGTCATCATGAATGAGTGAATAGGTATGAATCATTTCCACAGCACATGCAACCGGAAGGCCGATTAGTGGATTTTTATTAAAAGCAGATAAAGTTGAAAATATTAATAATGGACGAATTCTTTTGCCCCCTGCTTGTAAAGAATAATCCATTGCTTGGCGTAATGATTCAGGGGTATTAAGGGACTGAATATATTTTTTTAGTTCAATATTTATTTTTTCAATTTGTACCTTCATATAGTCTGGCATTTGCAATTTAGTCCACCTCATTGATGGAGAAACTTTCCGTTTCACCATTCTCCTTTAAAATTTCCGTTAATTGTTCCTCAACATTCGTTAATTTTTGATGACAAATTTTTGCTAGTTCCATACCTTCTTTATATTTTTCAATCGCCTCTTCTAATGGAACGTCACCTTCTTCCAATGCTTCCACGACTTCCTCTAACTTTTCCATTGCTTCTTCAAAGGTTAGATTTTCTTTATCCGTCATATTTTACACCTTCTTTTTTTTCGATTATTTTCCCCTCTAAAGTTCCGTCTGACACTCTTACTGTAATGGTTTCTCCGATATTTACATCATGTATCCTTTTAATTATTTTTTGTTCATGATTAAAAGCAATGCTATATCCTCTTTCCATAATTTTCAATGGACTTAATGCATTAAGTGTACTCAACTGTTTCACGAAATTTTGATTTTTTTGATTAACTGTTGTAGTCATTACACGATTTAGACGTTTATATAAAGCGTCCATTTTTTGTTGAGCTAATTTTAATTGCGCCTCTGGTTTTTTTCCTTTTAAACGCTGTTTCAAATGAATTAATTCTTGATTCGCATCCAATATCTTTTGATTCACCAATCGATTTGCTTGATTGATTGTCCGATCTAGAAGTTCCATTTTTTGTACGAATAATTTTTCAGGATATCGGAAAGCATAAGACTTCTCGATTCGATTTAGTCTTTCTTTAGAAAAAGTTAACTTTTCTTTTGTCGCCCTCGTTAGTCGTACCTTACGATTTAAGATTTTTTCTAATAAATCTTTAATATTTGGTACGGCAAGTTCTGCAGCCCCAGTTGGTGTTGGTGCTCGCATATCAGCAACAAAATCAGCTATCGTTGTATCAGTTTCATGACCAACCGCAGAAATAATTGGAATTTTTGATGAGAAAATAGCTCTCGCCACAATTTCTTCATTAAAAGCCCATAAATCTTCAATGGAACCGCCACCGCGGCCCACAATTAACACATCAGCCTCTTGTCTTTCATTGGCTATTTTAATAGCCTGAACAATTGATGGTGCTGCTTGTGATCCTTGAACAAGTGCTGGATAAATAATAATTTTAGCAATCGGAAAACGTCTTTTAATGGTTGTAATGATATCTCGAATTGCTGCTCCTGTTCGAGAAGTTATAACACCGACCACATCTGGATAGGTTGGTATTTTTTTCTTATATTGTAAATTGAATAAACCTTCTTTATCGAGCTTTTCTTTTAATTGTTCATAGGCCAAGTATAAGGCACCAATTCCTTCTGGCTCCATACCTTTAACATAGATTTGATATTGTCCACTCGGTTCATACACGGTTATTTCACCATGTAGCAGTACCGTCATTCCATCTTCTGGTTCGAACCGTATGCTTCGAGCAGAACTAGCAAACATAACAGCAGCAATACGTGCTTTTTTATCCTTTAAGGTAAAGTACATATGGCCACTCGTATGTCGTTTGAAATTTGATATCTCGCCTTTAACATAAATATTTTGTAAATGGGGATCAAAATCAAATTTTCGCTTTATATATTTCGTTAATGCTTCAACAGTTAAATATTGTTTTTGTTTCATTAGAATTCCCCTTTGAATCATTCCTTTACTTTTATGAATGCTCATTCTCTTATACTTCTTACATTCTACTAAAAAAAAGAGAAGCAGTCACCTAAATTAAGGAGCTGCTACTCTATTCATTCTCTTAATTGACTTTTTGTAATTTTTCAGCTGCTTTTAATGTGTTTTCAAGAAGCATGGTGATGGTCATTGGTCCAACACCACCTGGTACAGGTGTAATGTAAGAAGCCTTATCTTTCACTTCTTCAAATAATACATCTCCACAAAGTTTTCCATTTTCATCACGATTCATACCGACATCGATTACAACTGCTCCCTCTTTCACATGTTCAGCTGTTATGAAATTTGCAATTCCAACAGCACTGACCAAAACATCAGCTTCTCTCGTAACACTTGGTAAGTTAGCCGTTTTTGAATGGCAATACGTTACAGTTGCATTTTTTTGTAACAACAGTTGTCCCATCGGCTTACCAACAATATTACTTCTACCTACAACAACCGCCCTTTTACCAGTTAGATCATAATTGATATCTTCAAGCATGACCATAATGCCGAAAGGAGTACAAGGTATAAAACTGTCTTCTCCAATCACTAGTTTTCCGACATTAATCGGATGGAAACCATCAACGTCTTTATCAGCACTGATTGTTTCTATCACGATTTGCGGATCAATATGTTTAGGTAAAGGTAACTGGACTAGAATCCCATGTATATCAGGATTATGATTTAACTCTTTTATTTTTTCTATTAAAAACGCTTCTGTAATATGGCTATCATATCGTTGTAAAAGAGAATATATCCCTACTTCTTCACAAGCCTTCTGTTTATTCCGTACATAACGTTCACTTGCTTGATCATCGCCTACTAAAATAACAGCAAGCCCTGGTTGAATCCCCTTTTCCTTTAGCTTTTTAACTTTTAATTTAATTTCTTCGCGTTTTTTTGCCGCAATTTCTTTTCCGCTGATGATTTGGCCAAACACGTTATACCCCTCCCATTATGTTATCGTTTTAATTCATCTTTAATTTTGGATAAAACACCGTTTATGAAACTTCCAGATTTCTCATCACCGAATCGTTTCCCTAATTCAACTGCTTCATTTATAGTGACAGCAGAAGGAACGTCATCAGTATACTTCATTTCGCTAACTGCAAGCCGTAAAACATTACGATCAACATTTGCTAATCTCTCTAATGTCCATTTTTCTAAATGTTCAGAGATAATTCGATCAATTTCTTCCAAGTTATTAATAGTATTAAAAAATAAGTGATGTAAGAAAACTTCTTCACTAAATCCTTCTTCTACTAAATTTTCTAAAACCGTATCTGGATTATTTTTTCCTACATCCACTTGAAATAAGGCTTGTAATGCCTTCTCTCGTGCTGCCTTTCTACTCATACAAGACGAACTCCTTCTGAATATACAAAGTATTGTTTTTAATGATTAATAAAAATCCAAAAAAATAATAACATAATTTTATTATAAAAGAAAATCTTGTTAAGTATTTTTAACTCTTGAATTTTAAAAAATTATAAGAAAAAGCAGGAGAAGTTTCCTGCTTGAAAACGCTTTTTATTCATCATTGTCATGATCTTCTTGAGTTTCAAAGTTGACATTGACGATATGGACATTTACTTCATCCGTTTCTAGTCCTGTCATATTCAGTAATGCTTGACGAATATTATCTTGAATTTGTTGAGCTACTTTTGGAATAGAAACACCGTAATTTAGAACACAATAGACATCAATTTTAATTTGATTTTCAGATAAATCAACACGAATGCCTTTTCCATGATTTTTTCGACCAAATCTTTCTGCCACACCAGCTGCAAAATTGCCTCTCATTGTCGCTACTCCTTCAATTTCAGAAGCAGCAATTCCAGCAATGACTTCAATAACTTCAGGGGCAATCTCAATTTTACCTAATTCATCTTGCACCATTTCTAACGCATGATTTTCCGCCATAGAATACACCACCTTACTTATTATTTTTCATCACATCATACATTTCTAAAAATTTCGTGTTAAATTCTCCGCTTACAAATGCAGGATGTTGTAACACTTTTTGATGAAATGGGATTGTCGTATGAACGCCATCAATAACAAATTCATCTAATGCACGTTGCATGCGATCGATTGCTTCATTTCTTGTTGGCGCATGAACAATAAGCTTAGCAACCATTGAGTCATAATAAGGAGGAATTGTATAACCTTGATAGCATGCAGAATCAACACGTACACCTAACCCCCCTGGTACTAAGTATACATTAATTTTTCCTGGTGATGGCATAAAATTTTTCTCAGGATTTTCCGCATTGATTCGACATTCAATTGCCCAACCGTTAAAAGTAACATCTTCTTGCTTAACAGATAATGGTTCTCCACTTGCAATACGAATCTGTTCTTTTATTAAATCAACGCCTGTAATTAATTCAGTAACAGGATGCTCAACTTGAATTCTTGTATTCATTTCCATGAAATAAAATTGTTTGTTTCGATAATCAAATATAAACTCAATGGTACCTGCACCCGTATAATTGACAGCTTTGGCTGCTTTAACAGCTGCTTCTCCCATTTTATTCCGTATTTCATCATTTAATGCAGGAGAAGGTGCCTCTTCAATTAGTTTTTGTAATCTTCGTTGTACCGTACAATCCCTTTCACCTAAATGAATGACGTTTCCGAAATTGTCAGCTAATACTTGAATTTCAACATGACGAAAGTCCTCTATATATTTTTCCAAATATACACCAGGATTACCGAAGGCTGTTAACGCTTCTTGTTGAGTAATATTAATACCTTTAATTAATTCTTCTTCATTATACGCGACTCGTATACCTTTACCTCCGCCGCCTGCTGTAGCCTTAATAATCACTGGATACCCGATTTCTGAAGCCACATTTTTTGCTTCATCGATATCTTCAACAATCCCATCGGAACCTGGTACGATAGGTACACCGGCTTGTCTCATTGTTTCCCTGGCAACGTCTTTTGTTCCCATTTTTCCAATGGCTTCTGCACTTGGTCCAATAAATGTTAGTTGACACTCTTTAACTAGATTGGCAAAATTTTCATTTTCTGCTAAAAATCCATACCCTGGGTGGATTCCATCACACCCTGTTAATGTTGCCGCACTAATAATATTTGCCATATTTAAATAACTATCCTGAGATTGTTTTGGGCCGATACAAATTGCTTCATCCGCCATTTGAACATGGAGTGCTTCACCATCTGCTTCTGAATAAACCGCAACCGTTTCAATCCCAAGCTCTTTACAAGCACGGATAATTCGTACGGCAATTTCACCTCTATTAGCAATTAATATTTTCTTTAACACAGTACCACCTCTTAATTTGTCTTCACTAAAAACAGTGGTTGACCAAATTCTACTAATTGGCCATCTTCAACAAGAATTTCAACAATTTCTCCCTCTACTTCTGCTTCAATTTCGTTAAATAATTTCATCGCTTCTACAATACAAACAATTGTGTCTGAGTTTACTTTATCGCCAACTTTTACATATGGTTCAGCATCAGGGTTCGGTTTACGATAAAAGGTACCGACCATAGGTGAAGTAATTTTATGTAAGTGATCTGCATTTATCGAACTAGTCGTTTCTTTTTCTTCTACTTCGTCAACTTTTGGTTGAGCTTTTGCATTTTCAGATTCTGTTTGAGGTTGTTCTACTGATTGTGCAACTGTTTGAGCTACACTAGGAGCAACATATGCTGTTTCCTGAGTTACAGGCTGCTCATTTACAACAACTGATTTATTTTTTTTCATAGTTAATTTTAAACCGTCATATTCATAATCAAATTCATCAATACTAGATTGATCCACAAGTCTGATTAATTCACGTATTTCTTGTACTTTTAACATATTGACACCCCTTATTGTAAACTTAAAAAATTAGTACTAGCTATTAAAACTATACGATATAATTTTATTTTAGTCCAATAGGAAAGTAAATAAATTCTTTACAAAATGAAAGCAAGTTTAATCTTTATTGATTAAACTTGCTTTCATCTTAACGGTTCATACAAATTTGATCCTATCCGTTTTTTATTTTGTTTCTTCATCATTATTATTATCGTAGGCTACCGAAACAAAAGAGCTACCAATTTCTTTTTTTACTATCTTAATAATTTCATTGGCATTCGCTTTTGTAGGTTCCATGCCTTTAACAGTAACTAAAACTTCATCATCTTCAACTTGCACAAGGGCATCTTCATAACCAAGGTTTGAAACAATTAAAGATTCCACTAGTTTTTCTTTATCCGCAATTTGCTGTATGCGTTCCATCTCATCCTTTGCAGCGCTTTTTTCAGCTGCAGATAGTTCATTCGAACCCGCCATTTGTTGCAATTCTTCTAGTTTTTGACTACGCTCATCCATTTTTTGAAGTCGAATTTCTTCGAAAACTTCATCTTTAGACACTTGTGTAATGGTCGTATTTGTTCCTTCTTCGTTTGATTCTACATTTTGTTCTTCCTCTGCAACATTTGCCACATGATTATTTTTGGTTGGCTCTGCCGTAATATAGTAGACAGATAAAACGACAACTAAACTCAACATAGTCAATAACCAAACAGTTTGCTTTTTTAACATCAACGATACTCCCTCCACTTATTATTTCATTAATCATAATTTTTATCGAAATGTTCTTCTTACTTTATTTTTTTGCCATCACAGATACACGATGACTTGGAACATCTAATACGCGCATAACAGCTTCGATAATTGATTTTTTCACTTGAATATTATCAGCACCTTTTGCTACAACAAGTACTCCTCTTACCTGAGGTTTTTTTGTTTCGCTAACGAGTGGGATTTCTTTATCTCCTTCACGTATAATCACGATTTGTTCTTCAATTGAATGATCTTCCACCTCGCGTTGTCCACCATTTGTGTCTGTTTCACTTGTTGTCTGTTTTTTATTTATCGTATTTTTCTCGTAAATCTTTTTTTCGGTTGATTCAAGGTTGACAACAATCGTTACATCCTCAACACCAACGGCTGTTTCAATTGCTTCTTTTAATTGATTCTCGTAATGTTCCTCATATTCTTTCATTGTAGATGGTTGACTAGAAG
This sequence comes from Heyndrickxia coagulans, assembly GCA_902796085.1. GTDB lineage: Bacteria > Bacillota > Bacilli > Bacillales > Caldibacillaceae > Pallidibacillus > Pallidibacillus thermolactis. The sequence goes on along the minus strand of CADBNU010000086.1, from coordinate 610 downwards.
TTTTTCCAAAAGTTTCGACTTCCTCCATTTTTTCATCATCTTCTGTTGCTACAGGAACGGGTGTTGATAACAAATGATTGTTTTTGGAAAAGAAATTGCTCATGAGCATAAAAGCTATTCCGACAACTAGTACAATTATAAAGTAATGTTTTTTTGTCAATTTCTGTTTTTCTTTTCCATCAGAGGAAAATAGTTTTTTTAAAAATGGAAGTGGCCCCTTATCCTCACTCATTTTCGTTCTGCCCCCTTTCAAACGATATCGCAAGCAATTCTTTATCCACCTCCCACTTATCAGCAAGAAAACGCGCGATTGGTTCTATATCAGGCTTAAATTCGGTTTCGTATGGCTCACTTAAATTAATCCTTACTTCATCAATTTGTTTAACCACTGGTTTCTCTTCAGCTGCCTCTTGTAAAGAAACTTGAATACTTAATAGATTTTCCATTACATCTTCTGGTTGTAGATATGAACGGTAATTTTCATCTACAATAAGCTCTACATTACGAAATTGGTAATTAAATGTGTCCATCAACTCCTTTTCAGTCATTTCTACTAATTGGACAGCCGTTTGTTCTAAAATATATGCATTTTGATCAGCTTGTATATCTA
>CADBNU010000085.1 GCA_902796085.1 Heyndrickxia coagulans | reverse complement strand
ATAGCCAGACGAATTCACAAAATATTAGATTTTGATAAATCACAAACAGTATGAACTGTCCGTAAAACGGGAAAGTCTGATGCTATGAATTATTGATAGGTATGATGGCGGACGCCCATTCAAAGGAACAGCATCAGCCACCTTAAACGAACATGAACGTTGACGTGGTCTTATGGCTCGTGTACTCGATGCTTACGATTTCAGCACAAAAGCTTTTGCTTTCGCCACTGAATTCGCCGCCAACTCTTCGTTACAAGTCTTCTTCAACAAACGCACCCGTTACCTCAATAAAATATAGATTGAAACAAAAAAGCTGAATCCAGCTATAAGAAAATCGTTTTTGAAATTCAGTAATCCCAGTAACTAAAAGCATTATCCATATGAATAACAATGCATAAGGTATTATTACCCCAGGTCTACCAGTTAACAAGCTTTAAATGGGTAATGCCACTATAATGATAGATAAAATAAGTCTAAGTATTTTTAACGATATCCCCCCCAACATAAAATAAATTCCTCTCAAATTTCTTACTTAATCATATTTTATTTAGATATGCCTTATAATGAATACATATTTGTGATTATCGTTTTAATCGTTGCTAGTTGAATTTTTGTTTCAGTTATATCTTTTTCTTCAATAGCAACAAGTAGTTTATGAATCGTTTCATATAACTCTTCATACTCTTGTTCAACCCCGATTAATTGTAATTTCCATTTATTGGCATCATAGATATTAAGCAAATCATTCCCCTGGCTTTTCAACTGTCTCCATTCTTTTTGTTCCATCGAATGTTCAAGATGATCTAATGCATTGGTAAATTCCTCTTTACCTATTAAATTTGAACACCCCGAAAGTATAAGTACAATCACAAACATTCCTATGATTTTTTTTAACATCTTTCCGTCCCACCTTTTATCGTGAATGTTCACGATTATTTTTCCCTATACTAAAAAAAGATTACATAAAAACTCAGGGGGTTTAAAAATGCCCGAACTAATCGTTATCGTTATTCGTTCCCTTATCTCCTTTATCGTGTTGCTTTTATTGACTCGATTAATGGGAAAACGACAAGTCTCCCAACTTACCTTTTTTGATTATATTGTCGGTATTACTATTGGTTCAATTGCGGCAGAAATGTCTTTTGATCAAAATGTGAGAATTATAAACGGAATCACTTCCTTACTTATTTGGGGACTTATACCATTCATCTTAGCTATAATCAGTTTAAAATCGAGGATATTTCAGCAACTTATTGATGGTAAGCCTACAATTATCATAAAAAATGGAGAGATCCTTGAAAAAAGCATGAAAAAAGTATTTTTATCCATTGACGAACTCATGCTTCTTTTACGCGAGAAAAATATTTTTAAGATTTCTGATGTAGAAATCGCAATTTTAGAAACGAATGGGCAACTTAGTGTGTTGAAAAAAACATCCCAACAGCCTGTAACTCCACAAATGTTAAAAATGGTATTAAAACAAGAAAAGGCGCCAACTTTACTTATTGTAGATGGACAAATTTTATATAAAAATTTAGCTACATTAGGCTACACCGAGGAATGGTTAATGAAAGAAATACGAAAACAAGGCGCTACGAATACGAATGAGGTATTTTTAGCACAAGTTAGTTCGGATGGGGAACTTTTTGTCGATTTATACGAAGATCATAATGGATCTTAACGCTATATTTTTTATTCTTTTTAAAAACATGGGACTGTCCAGAAATTAAGTACTAGTATTTTCTTTGGCGGACGCGCATCCAACGCTTTTGTTACAAAAGCTTATAATGTTCCGGCTGGACTCTGATAATGCTTTACTGTTTCTGCACACAGAAAAATCTTTTTCGTATCGCCTATCCGCCAGATCTACTTCAAATTCTACTATTTTGGACAGTCCCATCGATAAAATCAAAGGTTATACTTCTTCATCACTTTTATACTCTAAAATATCCCCAGGCTGGCAATCCAATGCTTTACAAATCGCATCCAAAGTTGAAAAGCGAATCGCTTTTGCTTTGCCATTTTTTAATATTGAGATATTTGCCATTGTAATGCCAACCTTCTCTGAGAGCTCTGTCACACTCATTTTTCGTTTTGCTAACATCACATCAAGATTTACAATAATGGCCATAATATCACCTCAGACTGTCAAATCATTTTCAGTTTTTATATCTACTGCTTCTTGTAACAGTCTTTGTAAAAGGGCTGCAAAGACGGCAATAAGAAACGATGCAAAAACGACAACTATCCCGATAACCATGATTCCAGGCGCATCATTCAACTCGGCAACAAAGTATAAAAAAGGCAAAATAACAATATAAATACCACTAATGAACCATGCACAACATTTAATCTTCTTTAGAGCATAAACAGAAATTTGTGAGAATGCTTGCCTTTTGTCAATATAATGTAATAGCTTATAAGCCTGGTATAACGCAAAGAAAAATGGGATCATTGTTAAGGAGATGCCGATGACAATGGGATAGAGTATATGGGCATAAGTCGTGTTAAAGGGGTTTTGGATTAAATAGGGTAATCCTAATAGGATGAAAGCAATCGCGGGACTGGCTAACAGAAAAACTGCCATTTTTAATAAGAGCGTTGACACTCGTTCCATATTGAACACCTCACATCATTGGGATGTTATTGATTATAAACGACATTTTATTGTTTTTCAATAAATATTTATTAAATTATAATATTTTCTTTCAAAAATAATGAGCACTTTCCTGTATAGAAATGCTCACTTTTACCTTTTATAATATTTTATCAATCCAACTTATTGGTTGAAGTTTTCATTTCTTGTTCCGATGGATGGAGAAAAATATCAACATATGTTCCATCAGTAAATTTTATCACGACAGACTTTGTCGTAATAGCAACTTCTTCTACTGTTTTCCCTTTGAATTGATCAGGCACTACGACATATCATTCGTTTCCATAAAAACTCCTCTCATCAATTACGTTATCTCAAAGTGAAAGACTGTACCTAGAGTCTACCATCATTCTTATAATCAACCACATCATTACATAGTACAATCATGGTGTTCTCTTACTGCAGTGCTAATGGCTCAATCTAATTAAATTTTACAAACCTCGAATACGATCCAAAATAATTTGATTACGATGTCCATCTTCAATCAAAGGTAAGTCATTATCCATTTTATTAAAGGCTATAAACTCATAAACTTTTTCTAAAAATGGATAAAATGCTGGATAATAGTCGCTCGCTTCTTTGGACAAATGTTGCGGAACTTTTAACTGTCTAGGTGGGTCTAACTTTTTTAAGCGATCACTAGCCTTTCCAAAACGAAGTTGTTGATTATTGATTAAACTAATCGTCCCTCTACTACCATATATATTGATGCGAGAGCCAAAACCGTGGTTAACGCCAGAAATGAACTGAATGGAAAAGGTACTACGACTTTTCATCTTGCCATGAATAAAAAATGCATCATCTGCATCTCGCTTTTCACCGGCACCGTTCGGGACATGAGTATGCAATAAACCATTTACCACTTGTACATCATCTTGTAAAAGCCATGTTAAACAATCAATCATATGGCTGCCTGCCGCCCCAAGCATCCCACCGAATTTATCCTTTTCTCCTTGCCAACCTTGTTTCGTCGTTTGTAAATAATGATACTGCGGTATGGACACATGATGTTCAAAATGTAATATTTTCCCAATGAGATCATCTTTTAACATTTGTTTCATTTTTTGCCGAATGGGAAGGAAGCGCCATTCAAAATCAATGATTACCTTCACCTCCGATTCTTTGGAGAGCTGAAGTAATTGCTTTGATTCCTTACTATTCATCGTAAATGGTTTCTCACAAACAACATGTATCCGTTTTTGCATCGCACTTTTAACCATTTCATAATGATTAGGAGGTAAAGAACTTACGAACAATAGGTCTAATTCCTCAACTTCTAACATTTTTACCCAGTTTCTATAATGTTTCGGTGGATTATTCCAATAGAAAAATTCATCCGGTAATTGATGGCGATGCATCGTACTGACCGCAACTACCTCCATATGTGGATGCATACTTATGATTGGAGCTTGGACAGATAAACCAAATCCACCACCAATAATCCCAACCTTCAAACATTGTCACCTCCCTCATTTCGAATAAATATCCAATCAACTACTTGTTTTTTAAAATCAGTATATGGAATT
>CADBNU010000084.1 GCA_902796085.1 Heyndrickxia coagulans | reverse complement strand
TCAGCGCCGATGGTAGTGAAGGGTTCCCCTTTGCGAGAGTAGGACGTTGCCAGGCAAATAAAACAGCGACATTCGTCGCTGTTTTTTACATTCTTTAACTTGAACTTGTCAATTCAAATATAAGAGATCTTGAAAAACGCATGCTTCTTTTTTCCTTTCAAATTGGTTTTAAACCTAATATTTAGTTAAATTTTCATAAATCATTGATTATGAATTGATTAATTAAAAATGGGATTTTTTGTATGCAAATATCTAAATATCTCATAATTAGTGGATACTCTATAGATGGTTTATGATGGATTAATTCTACCCACCATTCGATTTCATATCGAGCAATCATACTTAAGTGATAGAGTAATAAATAATGAATTATGAGCTCTGGAAAGAAACAGAGTTCCCTTGATCCCTTCAACCAGTAATATCTGTCTTCGACTAAATGAAAACGAAAAGGTAGTTGTTCAACTGGAATATCTGATGATGGAATTTTAATTAAATATTTATTCCCGCGTTTTTCGCTCAAAATTGGTTGATTAAGTTTTGAGTTAAAAAAATCAATTAAACGATCCCCTGTCATATTAAAATCGTCTAAAACCTCTTCTGGAATTTGATACATTTCTTGCTCTTCTCTTCTTAAAGGAATGGCAAACTTTCTTTTTTCCCAATTAAAGAAAAAGGTACTTAACTCAGGAATTTCTTGAAGTAAGGATTTAATTTTTATTTTTGTTCCTTCTAAATGTTTCATATGGAACATTTTGTCAGAAAAATGTGGAAATAGTCCGTTTTTCTGTAATTTTACTTCATCCTCCATATATTGGTAATTTTGCTTTTTTCTTTTTCGTGTCGATACACCGTGAGCTAAAACAGCACTCGATTCAGGATAGTTTGGATCCACAGTTAATATACTAGCTTTTATTAGAAACACCATCCCATAAAAGAGAAGAATTGGCTTAATATTTATTGGTGATTTCTTGCTTTGTTCAAAAAAACTCTTACCTTGTTCTAAGTAATAAATTAACGAATAACTATTTTCATAACTTTTTGCTTGAGCATCAGTGAAGCCTAATTTATGATAACTTGACAATAAAAATTCGCGGGAAGTATCGGCTGAAGATAAATAGAGAAAATTATTCCAATGCATATGTTCTTGATAGAAGTACAAATAAATACCTCCAATTTCAGAAAAGTACAACTTATTAAAGTCTGCTTGACAGTATTTTAACCAATTGGTAACCTACTAATTAATAAAATTTTCTGGAGGCGTGTACGACAATGTGGGAAACGAAGTTTGCTAAAGAAGGTTTAACATTTGATGATGTTTTATTGATTCCAGCTAAGTCTGATGTATTACCAAAGGAAGTCGATTTATCTATCCAATTAACAAATACATTAAAATTAAATATACCAATTATTAGTGCAGGTATGGATACAGTTACGGAAGCCGAAATGGCCATTGCTATGGCAAGACAAGGCGGTTTAGGAATTATTCATAAAAACATGTCAATAGAAGAACAAGCAGAACAAGTTGATCGGGTTAAACGTTCGGAAAATGGTGTAATTACGGACCCATTTTATTTAACTCCAGAACATCAAGTATTCGATGCAGAACATTTAATGGCTAAATATCGTATTTCTGGTGTTCCAATTGTAAATAATGAAGCTGAACAAAAGTTAGTTGGTATCATTACAAACCGTGATTTACGCTTTATTGATGATTATTCAATAAAAATTGAATCTGTAATGACTAAAGAAAATTTAATTACAGCACCTGTTGGAACAACAGTTACAGATGCAGCAAAAATTTTGCAAAAATATCGAATTGAAAAACTTCCACTAGTAGATCATAAAGGAGTTTTAAAAGGTTTAATTACAATAAAAGATATTGAAAAGATCATTGAATTTCCTAATTCAGCAAAAGATAATCAAGGTCGTCTACTAGTAGGTGCTGCTGTTGGTGTCACGAAAGATACAATGCGTAGAGTTGAAGCACTATACAATGCAAATGTTGATGTTGTTGTTGTTGATACAGCTCATGGACATTCTCAAGGTGTAATTAATACAGTTAAGGAAATCAAAGAAGCTTACCCAGATCTAAACTTAATTGCAGGTAATGTGGCAACAAGTGAAGCAACAAGAGAATTATTTGAAGCTGGTGCAGATATTGTTAAAGTTGGAATTGGACCTGGTTCAATCTGTACAACTCGAGTCGTTGCTGGTGTAGGGGTACCACAAATCACAGCGATATATGATTGTGCAACAGTTGCTAGAGAATTAGGGAAAGCAATTATTGCAGATGGAGGCATTAAATATTCAGGAGATATTGTAAAAGCTTTAGCTGCGGGTGGACATGCGGTCATGTTAGGAAGTTTACTAGCTGGAACATCCGAAAGTCCAGGAGAAACAGAAACCTTCCAAGGACGCCGTTTTAAAGTTTATCGTGGTATGGGCTCCATATCAGCTATGGAAAAAGGTTCTTCAGATCGCTATTTCCAAGAAGGTAATAAAAAATTAGTACCAGAAGGTATTGAAGGCCGTGTTCCATATAAAGGTCCAGTTGCAGATACAATTTACCAAATGGTTGGCGGTATTCGCTCTGGAATGGGATATTGTGGAGCAAAAGACTTAGCTTATTTAAGGGAAAATGCACAATTTGTTCGTATGACCGGAGCAGGACTTCGAGAAAGCCACCCACATGATATACAAATTACAAAAGAAGCACCAAACTATACGATTAATTAAACAACGATTAAAATGAATAATGAAAATCCCATTAATTTTGATGGGATTTTTTTTCTGATTAGGATAAGTCTATTTTTTTAAAAAAAGATATGATAAACTATTCAAGGAGAAAAAAATGGAAACTTACAAATTTGGAGGGAGATTTGTTGACAACGATAATAAAAAGACTATTTATATATACGCTACTAATCTTTTTTATTTTACCTATGATAACGGGAGTAAAAACTGCATCTGCTGCAAGTAATGACCCATTAAATTTAGAAGCAGAGGCAGCTATTTTAATAGACGCAGAAACAGGAAAAGTATTATATGAAAAAAATGCCGATAAACGTTTGGGCGTTGCCAGCATGTCAAAAATGATGACTGAATATTTGGTATTAGAGTCCATCGCTGATGGGAAAATTAAATGGGACCAAAAAGTATTAATAAGTGAGTTTATACATAAACTTTCCAGTCCAAATTTAGGATTATCAACCGTTGGATTAACGGAGGGTGAAGAGTATACCGTTAAAGAATTATACGAATCAATGGCGATCCATTCTGCCAATGCTTCAACCGTTGCTTTAGCAGAGTTAGTAGCAGGAAGCGAAGAAAACTTTGTAAAGATGATGAATGAAAAGGCGGAAGAACTTGGACTAGAAAACTATTATTTTGTGAATTCAACCGGTTTAAATAACTCTGATATGTTGGGGCGTCATCCTGCTGGAACAGATGAAAATGAAGAAAATCTAATGTCTGCACGTGATACGGCAAAGCTTGCTTACCATTTATTGAAAGATTACCCGGAAGTATTAGAAATTGCTAGTAAACCTGAGTTGAATTTTAGAGGTACTGTATATAAAAACTTTAACTGGATGCTTCCAGGTTTAATCTATGAATACAAAGGTGTCGATGGATTAAAAACAGGTTCGACAAACTTTGCTGGTTACGGTTTCACAGCAACAGCTATACTAGACGGACAACGATATATTTCTGTTGTTATGAAAACCCCAAGTCAAGCTGCACGATTTACAGATACTAGAAATATATTAAATTATGCTAAAGGGAATTTTGGAAAAACTGAAGTTGTAACTGAAAATAAAGCAATTAAAGGAAATGAATCTCTAGCAGTAGACAAAGGTAAAGAAAACTCTGTAAAAGTAGCACCTAAAAATTCATTAGATTTAGTTATAAAAAATGGTGAAGAAGAGAATTATAAAGCTAAAGTTGTAATTGATAAAGAAAAACTAAATGAAAATGGTGAATTAACTGCACCAGTTAAAAAAGGTGACGTTGTTGGTTATGTTACCTATGAATATACTGGGGAAGGTGAAGATTTAGGATTTCTGTACAAAGATAAACCAATTAAAGTTGATTTAGTTGCAACAGAAGATGTAGAAAAAGCGAACTGGTTTGTATTAATGTTCCGGAGTATCGGTGATTTCCTTGTTGGATTATGGGACGGTATTACGTCTACTGTTGCTGGTTGGTTTTCATAAAAAGTTGAATATTTCCTAATGATGAGATAAAATATGAAATAACAAACTTAATAAAGGATCAATGAGAGGAAGTAGTAGTAAGTATGTGCTTTAAGAGAGCCGATGGTTGGTGGAAATCGGTAGCGGCAACTTACGAATCCGTCCTCGAGAGTAGTACGTAAAGCCTTGAAGAAAGGAAAGTACTACCGGTATAAACCGTTATTTAACTAAGAGGCAGACTAATCAAAGTGTGATTAATCTGCAATTAGGGTGGCAACGCGGGATTATAAACTCTCGTCCCTTTTGTATAGGGATGAGAGTTTTTTTATATAAAAAATTCAATGGAGGAAAAGAAGATGTTAGATATTAAACTTTTACGTTCAAATTTTGAAGAAGTAAAAGCAAAACTTCAACATCGTGGGGAAGATTTAACAGATTTGGACAAATTTGGTGAGTTAGATGCAAAAAGACGTAAACTGATTGTTGAAAGCGAGTCTTTAAAAAATCGGAGAAATGAAGTATCTAGTCAAATTGCTGTCTTGAAAAGAGAGAAAAAAGATGCAGATCACCTCATCAAAGAGATGCGAGAGGTAGGAGATCAAATTAAAAAATTGGATGACGAATTACGAGTAATAGAAGAAGAGTTAAATCAACTATTATTATCTATCCCAAATTTAGCGCATGAAAGTGTACCGGTTGGGGAAACAGAGGATGATAATGTTGAAATTCGTAAATGGGGTGAAATTCCTACCTTTGATTTCGAAGTTAAACCACACTGGGATGTAGCAACAAATTTAAATCTAATTGATTTTGAACGAGCTGCTAAAGTAACTGGTAGTCGCTTTGTATTTTATAAAGGTGCAGCTGCTAAGTTAGAGCGAGCATTAGCTTCTTTCATGTTGGATCTTCATACTGAAGAACATGGATATATAGAAATGCTGCCACCATATTTAGTTAACCGAAATAGTTTAATCGGTACTGGCCAATTACCAAAATTTCAAGAAGATGTCTTTTTAGTAGAAGAGGAAGACTATTTTCTCATTCCAACAGCAGAAGTTCCAGTTACAAACTATTTCCGGGATGAAATTTTAAATGTTGATGATTTACCAATTAAATTTGCAGCATATAGTGCTTGTTTCCGATCGGAAGCTGGATCTGCAGGTCGTGATACGAGGGGGTTAATTCGTCAACATCAGTTCAATAAAGTCGAGTTAGTAAAATTTGTTAAACCAGAAGATTCTTATGATGAACTTGAGAAATTAACGCGAGATGCTGAACGAGTTTTGCAATTGCTTGAACTTCCATATCGAGTCGTATCAATTTGTACTGGTGACTTAGGCTTTACTGCAGCAAAAAAATATGATTTGGAAGTATGGTTGCCAAGCTATAACACTTACAGAGAAATTTCTTCTTGTAGTAATTTTGAAGATTTCCAAGCAAGACGAGCAAATATTCGCTTTAGAAGAGAGCCAAAAGCGAAACCCGAATTTGTTCATACATTAAACGGCTCTGGTCTAGCGATCGGTCGTACAGTTGCAGCAATATTAGAAAATTATCAACAGCCAGATGGTCGAGTTAAAATTCCAGAAGCGTTAAGACCATATATGGGTGGTAAGGAATATATTGGTTAATTTAATTATGAATAACAAGGGGCGTAAAAGAAGAACATAGTTTTAGATAGTGTTTGCCCCTTCTTTTTAACATATAAAGTATTGACTTCAAAAAAATGTTATGTTAAAATAATAAAGTCCGATGTGGAGGAGTACCCAAGTCTGGCTGAAGGGATCGGTCTTGAAAACCGACAGGCGGGTCAAACCGCGCGGGGGTTCGAATCCCTCCTCCTCCACCATAATGAAAAAAACGCATAAAATTTGGAGAAAAATTATAACTGCCTATGCTTACAGGCAGTTTTTTTTGTGTCGAAAAACCTTTAATTCTGTTCTGTTATGTTCAAAAAACTAGCTGCCCGAATAAATGGCACAGCTAATTCAAATATTTACATAATATATTATTATTTTTTATAAGCTTTAGACTCATTCAAAATATAACCAATTTTACTGATGATCTCTTCTAAGGACGATTCATCTTTATAAAGGTCATAATCATTAATATTAATACGTAATATTGGACATTCTTGGAAATTATTAATCCAATTCGTATATCGTTCGTACATTTCTTGCCAATATTCAACGGGGGTTTCTTGTTCCATTGGGCGCCCGCGTTCCTTAATACGTGCAAGAATGTCTTCAAAGGAACCTTCTAAATATATTAATAAATCTGGATGATGGAAAAAAGGCGTCATAACCATGGCGTCAAAAAGACTCGTATATGTTTCATAATCCTCTTTCGTCATATTCCCCTTTTCGTACTGCATTCTTGCAAAAATTCCCGTATCTTCATAAATAGAACGATCTTGGACAAAACCACCACCATATTCAAAGATTCTTTTAGCTTCTTTAAATCTCTCGGCAAGAAAGTAAATTTGTAAGTGAAAACTCCATTTTTTAAAGTCTTTATAATACTTATCTAAATACGGATTCGTATCAACTTTTTCAAAGGATGTACGGAAATTTAATGCTTTTGCTAATGATTTAGTCATTGTTGACTTTCCTACACCTACTGTACCTGCAATCGTAATCACTGCATTGTTAGGTATGTTATATTTTTCACGTAAATTCATTAATTTTTAACTCCTTTTAAAAGCAATTTTTCTAGTTGTTCAAAAATAAATTGTAAATCCTCTTCATTTTGGACGAAGTCATATTTGTCACCATCGATTGAAAGTACAGGAATGTCTGGATTTTTAGCTATGAATTTTTGAAAATGTGTATCATAATCTTTCGATAGATTTTCTAAGTATAAAGGCGTAATATGTTTTTCGAAAGCTCGTCCTCTTTTTGAAATTCGCTTTAATAAAGTATTTACATTGGCATGTAGGTAAATGACAATGTTTGGGTGGGGCAAATCTCTGTTTAAAATCTGAAAGATTTGCTCATATTTATGAAAGTCATCTTGTCCAAGAGTTCTGTTGGCAAAAATTAAGTTTTTAAACATATGATAATCAGAAACAACGGGGATATGTTTGTTTAAATAGTTCTTTTCAATTTCTTGGATTTGTTTGTATCGGTTACAGAGGAAAAACATTTCGGTTTGAAATGCTACACTATCCATATTTCGATAAAATTGATCTAAAAAAGGATTTTCACTAACAATTTCCTTTAACAAATGATATTGAAAGCGGTCGGAAATAGCCTTAGCAAGTGTTGATTTTCCGACTCCAATGGGACCTTCAACTGCGATATATGGTATTTTCATTAGTCAACTCCACACTTTATGTTTTATTAATATAACCATTCATTTTTTACACTGAAAATAATTTTACCATAGGAAAACAATAAAAAGTATACCTAAATATAGGAACTTAAAGTTAGTAAAATAGGAGAAAAATAAAAAGGAGAATTAAATAATTCCCCTTCGATAGTAATTATCTTTATTAGTTTTCATTTGTTTCATCTTTTTCTTACGTTGAAATTTTCCGTAATAAGTAGCCAATTTTGTGGAAAGGACAAACCGAGCTTCCAATAACTAATTCCACGTAAATTTAATTCTTTGATAAGGTTAAATTTTGCTTGAATACTTCTTGCATCTTCAAACCATACTTCATGTTGTTTACCTTCCTCATCCCAATACGAAAAAAATGGAGCTTGAGCTTCATAATCATATTGAATAGGGACATTGTATTGGGCAGCGAGCTCAATTGCCTGTTGAGGACTAACGGCACGAGCAACTGTACCTTCAACAAACGGGAGAGTCCAATCATATCCATATAAATTTTGTCCCATCATAATTTTTTCTGCGGGCATTTCTGTTAGCGCGTATTCAATCACTTTTCTTACAGGTCCAATAGGTGAAACTGGCATAGCTGGCCCGCCACTATAACCCCATTCATATGTCATAATGACAACAAAATCAACAATTTCTCCGTGGGCACGATAATCATGAGCTTCATACCATAGCCCCTCTTGTTCTGCACTAGTTTTCGGGGCTAAAGCGGTAGACAATAACCATCCTTGTTCATTAAATCTTTGCTTTGCTCTTCTTAAAAAGTTGTTATACGCTTCTCGATCTTCTGGACGTAAAAATTCAAAATTGAAGTGAATATCACGAAATCCATACTTTTGAGCGATACTCACAATATTATCTAAAAATTTGGTTTGTATTTCCTGATCATTTAATAATATTCTACCTAATTCATCACTAAATTGGTCGTTTTCCTGATTGGTAATAACCATCATTAGTCCGTTATTATTGGCTTCAGCTATTGCAGGAAATTGATTTAAGGGAGGTTCTTTCAATGAACCATCACGTAACGCCTGAAAACTAAAAGGAGCTAAATATGTCAAATATGGAGCAGCATCTCGAGCAGCATTTTCTAAGGCAGGAGTAACACTATCTCGGGGCTCAACGTAAGCATTAATCTCTTTTGTCAATTTTGATCGTGGTGGAATATAAAGTCTAAATCCAACATTGAGTGGGAATTTGACTGGAATACCATTTATAAACGCAAGCTCTTGATAGTTTAAACCAAATCTTTGAGCTATAGAAAACAAACTGTCACCAGGTTGAACCCAGTAAAAACTGCCAATAATCGGAATAACAAGTGTTTGCCCAACGACTAATTGGTTGGGGTTGGGAATTTGGTTTGCTTCAACTAAATCATTAACTGTTGTATTATAGGCCTGGGCAATACCGTATAACGTTTGTCCTTGTTGCACAACATGAATCTGCATAAAATGACCTCCTCATTATATGACACTATAAAATGTTTATGTATCAATTAGTAAAAAATGATTTATAATATAGATTTTAGTAGAGAAATTGGGGCACGTTTTTAAAGGAGTAGATATATGGACAGAGATCAATATTATATGGAAATGGCAATTGAAGAAGCATTAAAGGCAAAGGAAAAAAATGAGGTACCCATTGGGTGTGTAATTGTTTTAGAAGATCAAGTGATTGCAAGGGGACATAACTTGCGGGAATCAGAGCAACAAGCAACAGCCCATGCAGAAATTATTACGATACAAAAAGCTTGTAAAAAACTGCATTCGTGGCGTCTCGAAAACGCAGAATTATATGTAACTTTAGAGCCATGTCCGATGTGTGCAGGTAGTATTATCATGTCTCGTATTAAACGAGTGATCTTTGGTACACATGATCAAAAAGGAGGTTGTGCAGGAACATTAATGAATTTACTAACAGATGAACGTTTTAATCATCAATGTGAAGTGAAAAGTGGTGTACTACAAGAACAATGTGCTGCACTTCTAACAGATTTCTTTAAAGAACTAAGAATAAAAAAAGCACAGCTAAAGAAATTAAAACAAGAAGGAAACAATTAACAGCTATAAACCATTGCAATTTTATATATTAATTAGTATACTAATAATGCGTCATAAAGACGCTTGAAAATTGATAGCAACTTTGCCGTGCTAGGTGGGGAGGTAGCGGTGCCCTGTAACCCGCAATCCGCTCTAGCGGGACTGAATCCCTGTCTGAGGCTGTTTAACTGTAGGGCCTGTCTTACGTAAGTGGTGTTGACACCTGGGTCCTGCGCAATGAGAATCCATGAACCATGTCAGGTCCGGAAGGAAGCAGCATTAAGTGGAACCTCTCATGTGTTGCAGGGTAGCCTGGGTCGAGCTAACTGCGTAAGCAACGCCTATGGTTAGCAGTCGAAGATAGGTGCACGGCAGTTTAATTAATACAAATACATAAACTTACATTAAACATCCTTGTAAAAGGGTGTTTTTTTATAGTAAATATTATAAAATTTAAGGTATAATAAGATGAAGATATTTCATTTGAAATCGTTCTTTTAGGAGGGTAAAAATGGGTTACCAAGCATTATATCGCGTATGGCGACCACAAGTATTTGAAGATGTGGTTGGACAAGGACATGTCACAAAAACATTACAAAATGCCCTCTTACAAAAAAAAATTACGCATGCCTATTTATTTACAGGACCTCGAGGTACTGGAAAAACGAGCGCGGCAAAAATATTAGCGAAAGCTGTTAATTGTCCGAATCGAGGAGATTCAGCTGAACCTTGTAATGAATGTGAATTATGTAAAAGTATTACTGTAGGGTCTAATCCAGATGTAATTGAAATAGATGCTGCATCAAATAATGGTGTAGAAGAGATCCGTGATATTCGGGAAAAAGTAAAATATGCACCGAATGTTTCTTCATTTAAGGTATACATCATTGATGAGGTTCATATGTTATCAATCGGTGCTTTTAATGCATTATTGAAAACCTTAGAAGAGCCACCGAAGCATGTCATTTTTATTTTGGCAACAACGGAGCCTCATAAAATTCCACTAACTATCATTTCGAGATGTCAACGATATGACTTCAAACGCATCCCACATCAAGCAATTGCGGCTCGGATGAAATATATTATAGATGAATATGGCATTAACTATGAAGAAGAAGCATTACAAATGATTGCAAGAGCTTCAGAAGGTGGAATGCGGGACGCCCTTAGTCTATTAGATCAAACAATTTCATTTGGTCAAGATGGCATTACAGTTAACGATGCTTTAGTGATAACTGGATCAGTTTCGCAAAACATATTAAACGACATTGCTAAAGCCATTCTAGAAAAAAATCCTCAAGTGGCCTTAGAATCGTTACATACGTTGTTAGCGGAAGGGAAAGATCCGGTTCGAATTGTAGAGGACTTCATACAATTTTACAGGGATTTACTTTTATATAAGAATTCACCATCAATGCAAGATTACTTAGAACGTGTAATTGTGAACTCTGAATTTGAACAACTTTGTGATCAATATGAATTGAAGCATGTATATGAAATAATTGACCGTTTGAATAAAACGCAACAAGAAATGAAATGGACAAATCACCCGAGAATTTTATTAGAAGTGTGCTTTGTTCAATTATGTCAAAACGATTTTTCTAGTAACCAAACTGATTCAAATGAAAAAGTACATGTGCTGGAACAAAAAATTGCTTCCTTAGAAGAACAACTTCAACAATTGAAAGTAAATGGAATCCAAGTTTCAAAACAACAAGAAGAAGTTAAATCCTCAATTCATTCTAGGACTAGTAAAAAAGGATTCCGAGCACCTGTTGGAAAAATTGAAAATATACTTGCCAATGCAACAAAACAAAATTTACAATTGATAAAGGGGAACTGGGGATCCATTCTTGAAAAATTAAAAAGATCCCATGCGGCCCTTTTAAATGATGCTGAACCTGTTGCTGCATCCGAGCAGGGATGTGTTGTAAAGTTTAAATATGAAATTCATTGTCAAATGGCTATGAATAACCATGAATTTGTAAACATGATGAATAACTTATTGCATCAAACTTTTAGAAATCCAATGGAATTTATTGGTGTTCCTGAAGAACAATGGTTAGAATTGAGAGAGTCATTTATAAATCAACATCGTGATCTTGTGAAAGATAAGAATCAATCAAAACCTATAGGCGATCCTTTAATAGAAGAAGCTAAAAAACTGTTTAGTGACGAATTAATTGAAATAAGAGATTAATTAATGGAGGTTATGGAAATGCGTGGAATGGGAAATATGCAAAATATGATGAAACAAATGCAAAAAATGCAAAAGAAAATGGCTGAAGCTCAAGAAAAATTAGGTGAAGAAAGAATTGAAGGTACTGCCGGTGGAGGAGCGGTTACAGTTGTTGTTTCCGGTCATAAAGAAGTTTTAGAAGTTAAATTAGATGAAGCTATTGTCGATCCAGAAGATGTTGAAACACTTCAAGATTTAATTCTTGTTGCAACAAATGACGCCCTTTCAAAAGTGGATGAAATGGTGAGCAAAACGATGGGGCAATTTACGAAAGGAATGAATATCCCCGGTCTTTTTTAATAGGAGGCACCATGTGAATGTATTACCCAGAACCGATAAGTAAGTTAATTGATAGTTTTATGAAATTACCCGGAATTGGCCCAAAAACAGCTACTCGTTTAGCCTTCCATGTGATTAACATGAAAGAAGATACTGTCTTAGAATTTGCTAGATCCCTTGTAAATGCAAAAAGAGATTTAACTTACTGCTCTGTTTGTGGGCATATTACCGATCGAGATCCTTGTTACATTTGTGATGACAAAAATCGTGATCAATCAATAATCTGTGTTGTACAAGACCCGAAAGATGTCATTGCAATGGAAAAAATGAAGGAATTTCAAGGGTTATACCATGTTCTACATGGTTCAATTTCACCAATGGAGGGAATTGGCCCAGAAGATATCAATATACCTACATTATTAAAGAGACTTCAGGATGAAACTGTTCAGGAGCTTATTTTGGCTACTAACCCAAATATTGAAGGTGAAGCAACAGCGATGTATATATCTAGATTGGTCAAACCCTCTGGTATTAAAGTCACAAGAATTGCTCATGGTTTACCTGTTGGTGGAGATTTAGAATATGCAGATGAAGTAACGTTATCAAAAGCGCTGGAAGGCCGGAGAGAATTATAATATTATCCGTTTTACGTGGGAAAAATATTTGGGAGTAGGGCCTATAAGGGGGAGTTTTGTGTGCTCTTCAAAAAGAAAGGAAAACTAAAGAAAGAGTACGATCGATTACTTCTATCCCAAATTGACAAAATGCGTTTAAAATGGATGAATCAAAAAAGTATTTGGGATAAATGTTTTGACTTAAATGAAGACTTAGAACAAAAGGTAAAAATTTCAAAATTGAAATATTATTATTTGTTTAAAGAAGCTAAAGTAAGAAATATTAAATTAGATATAAAAAATAAATGATTTCTAAACAAAGACCATTGATTGCATAAATAAGCAAATACTCTGGTCTTTTTTTCATTCTCAATACATATATATGAACTGTACAAGTCCGTACAAGTACACAATTATATATGTAAGGAGGATGGAAAATGGATTCAATCATTATTGTTGGAATCATTTTAGCATTTATCATATTATTATTGATATTTGGCACATCTCTAAAACCGTTCAAAATTCTTGGACAAGGAATAATTAAAATATTCATCGGTGCCTTTCTTTTATTTTTCTTAAATGCTTTTGGAAGTAATTTTGGTATACATGTTCCAATTAACCTAATTACAGCAGCGATCTCAGGATTTTTAGGTATCCCAGGATTAGCAGCATTAACAGTTATTCAAATTTGGATTATATAGTAATGATTAGAATTTACTTTTTCATTCATTTTTTTAAAAAAACATTTGTAATTAACAAGATAATTTGTTATGATTATATTCGTCAGTTGAAAAACAGAAGAAATAAAAAAACTATTGACATTTTAATAGTACCATGTTATGATAATAAATGTCGTTAAAAATTTGAACCTTGAAAACTGAACAAGACAAAGCGTTTTTAAACCATTTTGAGCAAATCAAACCCTTTTTTGGAGAGTTTGATCCTGGCT
>CADBNU010000083.1 GCA_902796085.1 Heyndrickxia coagulans | reverse complement strand
CAGTTTTTTATTTTTCAGCTATTAAAAATTGTAAAACATAACACGAACTATTATAATAAAATTATAAATATTTAGATTTTTATAACAATAAATAAGGGGGGATTATAAAATGGGCGCAGATCTAAACTTACAAGGATTTAATATTATGTTAAAAAAAGTCCGCAGAAATACTTTAGGTGA
Organism: Heyndrickxia coagulans; assembly: GCA_902796085.1. Lineage (GTDB taxonomy): Bacteria > Bacillota > Bacilli > Bacillales > Caldibacillaceae > Pallidibacillus > Pallidibacillus thermolactis. The sequence goes on along the minus strand of CADBNU010000083.1, from coordinate 2,369 downwards.
TATTTTGGCTCGAACACGGGCACGCTTGCCTAACAAATTTGCAATCGCTTACAAAGAAAATAGACTTACATACGCAGAATTAGATGACCTTGTAAATCAAACAGCCCATGCATTTTTAGATCATGGTATAAATAAAGGCGATATGATCGCTATCATGTCAAAAAACAGTCTCGACTTTGTGATTAGTGAATTTGCCTTAGCTCGAATTGGAGCGGTTATGGTGCCGATTAACTTCATGCTTAATGTGGAAGACGTCACCTATATTTTAAATCATGCTAAAGTCAGTGGACTTATTTCCTCGATAGAATGTGTTAACACACTTGATCAAGCTGCAAGTGGTTTAGCAATAAAATCACGATTTTTAATGGATGTTCTTATAGATGAAAGCTTTAATGATAAATTAACTGATTGGACACCTTTATCCGTTGCACGTCAAGGTCAACCAGCAGATTTTGTTGATAATGATATAGATAATGAAGATGTAGCCCATGTTCTTTATACAAGTGGAACTGAATCGCGTCCAAAAGGTGTCATGTTAACCCACGATAGTATTATTAGTGAGTATGTAAGCTGTATTGTAAGCGGTGGCATGGCAGAAGATGATGTATGTATACATGCATTGCCTTTCTATCATAGCGCCCAACTCCATTGTTTTTTAGGTCCAAGTATTTATTTAGGTTCAAGTGGAATCATTCTTGAAGGAGCAAATCCAAAGATAATTTTAGAAACAATAGAAAAGGAAAAAGCAACACAATTATTTTGTCCCCCAACCGTTTGGATTAGTTTACTGAGACATCCGGATTTTGTAAAACGAGATTTATCGTCCTTAAGAAAATGTTATTACGGAGCAGCGATTATGCCAAAGGAAATTTTAAAAGAACTAATGGAAAGATTGCCCCAAGCAAAGTTTTGGAACTTCTATGGGCAGACCGAAATCGCACCGTTAGGAACCATTTTATCCCCAGAAGATCAATTACGGAAATTAGGTTCGGCTGGAAAGCCAAGTTTAAATGTCCAAACAATTATCGTCGATGAGAATGGAAAAGAAGTCCCACGTGGAAAAATAGGAGAGATCGTACATCGAACACCACATGCTATGAAAGGTTATTTACATGATCCAGAAAAGACCAAAGAGGCATTTAAAGGGGGATGGATGCATAGTGGTGATTTAGGTTATATGGATGAGGAAGGTTATATTACAATAGTAGATCGAAAAAAAGATATGATAAAAACCGGTGGAGTGAATGTTTCAAGTCGTGAGGTTGAAGAAGCAATTTATCAAATCAATGGTGTTTCTGAAGTAGCTGTAATCGGTGTACCAGATTCATATTGGATAGAAGCGGTGACTGCAATTATTGTCCCGAAAGAGGGTTCTATATTGACTAAAGATGATGTTTTTGCTTATTGCCAAAAGCATTTATCTAAATTTAAACAACCGAAATATATAGTCTTTACCCATGAATTACCAAAAAATCCAAGTGGTAAGGTTTTAAAAAGAGAGTTGAGAGAGATTTATAAAAATATAGCAGAACAATCATACTAGCATAAGGCGGGGACTGAGTGCTAAACAGTCCCTTTTATTTATGATAAAACACTACAAATGTTTAGATTATTTCGTAAAAAGAATGTTTACATAATGGCAAAACCTAAAACAAAAAGAATATGCTGCATATTATTCTCCATAAGTTGAATTTACTCCTAATTATAAAATCATGAAAAGTTATTACAACATGTCAATGAAACTTATAAACTACTAAAAAATACTACCGTACAACAAGCAAATTTTTGTTATAGACAAGGAAAGTGGAATGTTAAAAAAGTGATCGGCCATATTCAGATACAGAATGTATATCCCGTGGTGAAAAAGCAAAACTTTCTGGGCACAATCAAGACGAATTTGTAAAAGAAATAAAGTTTGACTGTTACGATTTAACAAATATTAACGGATTTTAACAATGTACGGATAGTAACAATTGGCTGCTTAAAAACACTAAGAGAAGATGTAGGGGCTTATTGGTGAAATATTAACAAAACTGATATGACGGTTCGAGCTCTAGTAATTATTATTGTGGGACATGAAATCCATCCTCAAAACATTTTGAAAGAGCGTTATTTTAGTACCAGTACTTTCCAAAATAAAAAAGAAAAGGTGGTACGATGCCAACGCATCCTTTATTCAGCCGGATTTTCCTCCACGGCAATTTGATAAGCATCAAGTATATTTGAACTTTTATTTGGATCACTTACAGGTACTAAATATTGTTCTCCTTGATCTTCTTCTATTTTTGTAAGGAACATTGAATTGTCTTCTTTACGGATGAGAGCAAAGGATTCATCATCCACATCAAACAACGCTTCAATAAAAAATT
>CADBNU010000082.1 GCA_902796085.1 Heyndrickxia coagulans | reverse complement strand
TTTTCATCTAAACATCCAAATGCAATGCCTTCAATGTCGTACTTTGCTATTGCTTCTACATCTGCGACAATCGTTTCAAATTCATAAGGATTATAAAAGAATCCCCCTGGTCTTGGCCTGACCATTACTACAATAGATATATTACACTGGTGAACTACTAAATCTATGGTTCCGAGCGAAGGAGTCAATCCAGACAAAAACATAGCGTTATTTAATTCTATTCGATCAGCTCCTGCTTTTTCAGCAACTAAAGCATCTTCTAAACTACCACAACATATTTCTGCAACTCTATTCAATGAATGTTTACCTCCGAAAGTAATAATTTTTCACCAATCAACACGTAGATTCGCCATTATATTTCGTCTACTACTATTTCCATACATTATTCCATATTCATGGTCAATAATGGAATGCGTTTTTCGTATTTCTTTATTAATGATTTATTGTGTTGATCCGCTCCTTCTAAATTCCCGCTTAAAAAGATAGGAGGCTCAACATTAGATTCTGCCATTATTTCAATTTGAAATGATCTGATCTTTCAAGACTTGAAGGGAAAATATTACCTTTATTTCTAATCGTTAGATTCGTGATACAATGGGGGGATTCGCGACAGGTGTGAAGAACATAGTAACTTTTGTGGTGCTTTCCCAACCGAACTATGTTAAGGAACATTATATTTTAATAAATACTTACTTAAATAATAATCATTCCAATCAAATTCGTATGTCCCCTCAAATTCTTTGTGATGAGGGGAACACACCAACATACTTAACAAACTGGAAATACTACGATCGCAAAATTTTTTCCATCTTTTTCCCTTTCGCTAATTCATCAATCAATTTATCTAAGTAGCGAATTTCTTTCATTAAAGGTTCTTCAATTTCTTCAACGCGGACACCGCAGATGACGCCTTTAATCAAAGCACGATTCGGATTCATACTTGGGGCTTCTGCAAAAAAAGTTGCAAAATCTGTTTGCTTTGCAATTTGTGCTTCTAATTGCTCCTGACTATATCCTGTCAACCAGCGAATAATCTCATCGACTTCCTCTTTTGAACGTCCCTTTTTCTCAGCCTTTTTAATGTAATGTGGATATACACTTGCAAAACTCATTGAATAAATTCGATGGTTAGCCATCATAACGACTCCTTTACATTTTGGTTCAAATTGTACCTCTATTATAATTGATATATTTAACATTTTAAATGTCTAAACTTTCGAAAAATTATTGCCATCATAAGCATACCCCTTCAAAATATGAAGAGCATATTGAGTCAAGATTGGCATATTTTCATTTTTATTCCAAATAACTGAAATTGAACTATATACGTTTGTATTTTTAATATGAATCACTTTCACTTTCTCTGTCGGTAAAAGTTCCACCATATCCTGTGGCATTAATGTAACACCGATCCCATGGGAAATCAGATTGGCAACTGTTAATAACTCTGGGCCAATGCCTAATATTTTTGGGATAAAACCAGCGTCTAAACATGTCTGTTCCACCAATTGATAAAGGGATGGGGATTTAATTGGATCATAATGTAAAAAAGCGTCATCCTTTAATTTCACTAAATCCACTATATCACAAGTAGCAACCGGGTGATTCATAGGGACAACAAGCTGCAGCGGATATTTTGTTAATTCCAACAAATTAACTTGTTGATCTACAAGTTCCCGAATATTGAACGGTGTGCGGATAAAGGCGATATCACTTTCCCTTTTTTTAATTAATTCAATCGCCTTTTTGGACGATGTTTCTTGAATATAGAATTCAAATGTTCCCAACCTCTTTTTCAAATCATTTAACAATTTTGGTAACCATTTACTTGCAGCAGAGGGGACCGTTGCAATTTTGATTGACGTTTGTGGAACGAGACCGGACTCTTCTATCTCATTAACGGTCCTTTCAATATTTTCAAAGGAAGGTAGTAAACTTTTATATAAGTAATTTCCTTCCTCCGTTAATGTCACCTTTCTTGTTGTTCGGTTAAAAAGCTTAAACCCTAGTTGTTCTTCCAGATTTGTAATCTGTTGACTTAACCCCGGCTGCGAAATATGTAGATTTTCAGCAGCTTGACTAAAACTCAATGTATTCGCCACCTCGATAAAGTAACGTAAAGCAAGGAAATTCATTACTGTCCATCCCCTCTTCTTATCCATAACTGAAATGAATAAAAGATAGTGATTTTCCACTATGATTATAGAATATCACGCCAATTCCTAGCAATTTTTATAATTTTAACTTATCAATATATAATGAATATGTATTTCTGTTCTATAAAGAAGATTGTTACGATATAGATGAAAAAAATTTATTTTATAAGGGGAGAAATTATGGGGCAAACAATTCGTTACTTACAATTTGGTTTAGGTCCGATTGGACTAGAAATTTTGAAACAAGCAACAGAAGCCCATCATTTCAATGTATTAGGTGCTGTTGATATCGATCCAGCCAAAGTTGGCAAAGACATCGGTGAATTCATCAACGCCCAATCAAAAGGGATCAAGGTTGTTGCGAATCTAGATGAGTTGGAGTTAAGCGACGAAAATCCAAAAGTTGCAATTCATGCAACAGGATCAAATTTAGAAAAAGTCTGGCCACAAATAAAACATTTACTCGATCACGGTTTTTCAGTTGTCTCCACTTGTGAAGAATTATCCTATCCATGGTATCGATACGCTGAACTTTCTAAAGAAATTGATGACTATGCGAAAAATAAAGGCTTATTCGTTATCGGTACAGGGGTTAATCCTGGATTTATTATGGATACAATGACCCTCTTTTTAACTTCTGTCACTAACAAAGTAACAAATATAAACGTTTCTCGGAAAGTCGATGTTTCGAAAAGACGAATTCCGCTTCAGAAAAAAGTAGGCGTTGGCATGACGGTAGATCAATTTAACGAACTTGCTGCGGAAAACAAAATCGGGCACGTTGGACTTGAAGAATCAGCAAGATTAATTGCATATGGTTTAGGAATATCTCTAAATGAAGTGAAAAACTCAATTCAACCAGTGATTGCTAATAAAGCATACTCTTTAACTAGCGGAAATCTTAAACCTGGCCAAGTAAGCGGGCAACATCAAATTGTTGAAGCAACGACAACAGATGGGCGAAAAATTACCTTAGAATTAGTCATGGCCGTTGATGTCGAACAAGAAGACCGAATTAGAATAGATGGATCTGAACGGACAGAATTGGTGATTCCAAACGGTATATTTGGTGATACGGCGACTGCTGCTATGTCGATTAATGTGGCAAAAACCGTAGCCAATAACCCGACTGTAGGTCTTTTAACAATGGCTGACATTCCTTTATCAAGAAATTTCCAAATACGAGCTCAGAACTAAAAGTTATCCCTCCCTACTACTATGTCGGGAGGGATATTTTCATCGTTAAGATGAACCAAAGGGCTTTCTTCCATCTTTTATTATAATTGAAAAAGCATGGCGTTTTTCACAGCCTTCTAAATCAATCACTGCAATGTGACCAATTTGTTGATTCTTTCGTTTTCCACTGCCAATACTTTTCCCTTTTTTAAAAAGATACTGTTTCAACACACTTATCCTTGTTACTTATGCTCAATGTATAATGATCATATCCTAAATTCTCATCCGATAGAAAAAATGCTCAATGAAACCGGACACATCTATTTAGATAAAAAATACTGTCCAAAAACACCTCTGGACAGTTCTTGAAACGTACTAATTTATTCTTAATATCAAATCATAAAAAATCTCAACGGCAGGTAAAAGCGATTGTTCATTTATATCGAATTTTTCATTGTGGTGGCCAGCAGCTAAATCTGTACCTATAATACAATAAGTAGCTTGACCGCCTTTCTGTTGTACTGCTTCCATAAAATAGGTGGCATCTTCCGAACCCGCAGGATCATTACTTTCCAAAATGCTATTTTCTATCGAAGGATGTCTTTCAGCACAATGATAAAGAATTTTAGCTAAATCAGTTGAACCTTTACAACTAATTGCTTCGCCAACGAGTTTAATCTCATACTCATTCTGATACATTTTGGCAGCACCTTCGACAATTGCCTCTACTTGTTCTTTCACAAAATCATTAATCTCTGATGATTCCCCACGGGTTTCAACCTTCAATAACGCGAAGTCGGGGATAATATTCCGCCCAGATCCAGCATGCATTTCCCCTACATTTACCCGAGTTATACCACTGGAATGTCGAGATATCGCATACATATTCATTGTCGCTGTAGCCGCAGCTAATAAGGCATTTCGTCCCTCTTCAGGTTTTGCACCAGCATGAGATGCTCTACCGCGGAAGGTGATATCAAGCTTCGATGTTGCTAAAAACCCATTATTTGATGCAACAAAGTGACCTTGTGGCACACCTGTACCAATATGAGAAGCAATAAAATAGTCCACATCCTCTACAACATTTGCCTTCACCATAGATTTTGCACCACGGACACCTTCTTCTGCCGGTTGAAAAATAAGCTTGATCTTTCCTTTTAAATTTTTATGGTTGGTAGCAATCATTGTTGCTAATCCTAAACCGATTGCTGTATGGGCATCATGCCCACAAGCATGCATTCGATTCGGAACCGTTGAACGAAATCCTTCTTTATTTGGAACATGTTTTTCTTCTTCCGACTCATAAATAGCAAGCGCATCCATATCAAAACGAAAAGCAATGGTCGGACCTTTTCTTCCGGTCTCCCATGTCGCAACAATTCCTGTGTAGCCTTCTTCAAAGAATGGAAGATAGTCTAAATTTGCTCCATTTGCTTTTGCCCATTTGACATGTTCAGCTAGATGCTCTTCGCTCGGTCTTCCCATACAGTAATTTTTATTCATCACATCTTTGCCTAGTTGGAGGGCAAAACCTAATTTATCTAACGTTGCTGCGACAATGGAAGCCGTTCTCATTTCGAAAAAACCAGTTTCAGGATATTTGTGAAAATCCCGTCTCCATTGCATTAATCTCGAGGCTAAATGTTCATTAACCATATTCCAACTTCACCTCCCTATTTTTATTTAAATGTGCGGTGTGATTCCTGGTCCGAGTGGAATACCAGTAAAATAGAAAATAGCGAGTAAAATAATCCACGTGATTAAGAAGCCTAGGGCATACGGTAACATCAATGACATATAGGTTCCAATATTTGCATTTTTATCGTACCTTCTCATAATCGGTAATAGAATAACCATATATGGTGATAACGGTGTAACGACATTAAAGGAAGAGTCCGCAACCCGGTAAGCTGCTTGAGTAAAGGCTGGATGATAACCTAATTGCATAAACATTGGAATGAAAATCGGTGCTTCAATGGCCCACTTTGCTGAACCTGATGTTATTAAAAATTCAAGAAACGCCGTTAATAAAATGTATGCAATAATTAATCCCATTCCAGTAAAGTTAATATCCTTTAGAAATTCTGCCCCGTTCACAGCGATCCAGATTCCTAAATTGGACCAATTAAAATAGGCAATAAACTGTGCAATGGCAAATACTAATACAATATAACCGGTCAAATCTTTGATTGATTCTGACATATAATAGCTGACATCTTTACCTGATTTAATTTTTCCAACTGTAATTCCAAAGGTTACACCAATAATAACAAAGAATAGTAAAATAATTGGCACAATTCCGCTTATAAATGGAGAAGGAACGATTCCGCCATCCTCATTCGTTAACGGACTATTCGGCAGTAAAATTGTACTGACGAGAATCGCAATATAAATCAGTCCTGCTATCATTGCATAAATAAATCCCTTTTTCGCATTTGGCAATTCTTCTGCATTTTCTTCCACAACAGCTTCACCTGTATATTTCCCTAATCGTGGTTCAATATATTTTGTTGTTATTAGACCACCGATAATGGTTAAAACAAATACCGAAATAATATTAAAATACCAGTTATCAATAGGAGTAACAACAAAGTTTTCATCCATGATTTTCGCCGCTTCCGTTGATATCCCCGATAGCAAAACATCTGTTCCTGCAATAAATAAATTCGCTGTAAATCCAGCTCCAGCACCGGCGAACCCAGCTGCTAAACCGGCAAGAGGGTGGCGTCCAATTTTATAGAAAACTAATGCAGCTAAAGGTGGAATGAGTACAATTGATGCATCAGATGCTAAATTACCTAAAATCCCCACAAAAACGACAGTGTACGTAACAAGGGCAGGTGGAGCCTTTAAAATTGTTTTGCGAATCGCATAATCTAGTAATCCGACTTTTTCAGCAATTCCAATTCCGAAGGTCATCACCAATACAAGACCTAGTGGCGCAAACCCAGTAAAGTTTTCCAGCATGGAAGTTAACATAAATTGAATACCTTCACCGGAGGCCAAACTTTTAATTTCCAACTCTTCACCTGTTCCAGGGTGGATAACACTTGCATTAAACAAATGAAAGACCCATGATGTGAATATAACAAACAGAGATAAAATGATAAATAATATAAATGGGTCCGGTAACTTATTTCCAACTCTTTCAACAAAATCTAAAAATCTTGTAAAAATCCCTTTCTTTTCTTTCATATATTCACCTACTTTTTTTATTTTTTAAGTTTGGATGGTTTGACATCTTGTGGTATCGGACATTTGTAAGGATTCTCCTTTTTAAATTGTTCAAATTCTTCCTTTATCTTTTGTAAATCTGCTGGATTTTGTAAAATGTGTAATCCTGTTAAAGCCAGCGCTTGAGCAGCTCGAATCATCCCTTTATTAGCAATACTTGTTAAGCCTTGTGCAGTCATTTGCCAAGAATGTAATGATGTACCTAATACAGCTGTTGCACAACTTAATTGAGCAGTAGGAACAACCCAACTAACATCTCCCACATCTGTTGATCCCTTTAATATTTCCTGGGATGGAACATAAGGAGATATTGTATCAGCTAAATATTTTCCTTCAAACTCTTTTCCATCGCCGTGATAACCGAAGCCTTTCGCCATGTCTAAAAAATTCGTTTTCTCTTCATTTGATAAGGTGTTCCACATTTGTTTAGCGAAGGCCATTTCTTTATCTGTAAAAGTTTCAACTCCTGTTTCAACAAATTGATCATATAAAATTTTTTCTAAATGACGATTCGGAATATAGTTCGAACAAGCCTTATCAAAATGGATCGAAACGTCGGTCTCTGTCATAAGTGCTGCTCCTTGCGCAATTTTACAAATCCGTTGATAAATACGATCGACATCAGAAATTTTCGGAGCACGTATGAGATAGAGAACTTCAGCATTTGCCTGGACAACATTAGGCGAAACCCCGCCTGAATTTGTTATAGCATAATGGATTCGTGCTTCTTCAATCACATGTTCGCGCAAATAATTAACCGCTACATTCATCAGTTCGACGGCATCTAATGCACTTCGTCCTAAATGAGGTGTATTGGCTGCATGAGAAGGCGTCCCTTTAAAACGGAAATAAACTTGATAGTTTGCAAGACTTGATAAACTCATAATCGCATTGATTGGTGCAGGGTGCCATGTAAGAGCAATATCTACATGATCAAAAACCCCTTCTCTCACCATAAACGTCTTTCCAGATCCACCTTCTTCTCCCGGACACCCGAAAAACTTTACTGTTCCTTTGAGCTTATTTTTCTCTAAATAATTTTTCATAGCACAGGCTGCTGCAAAGGCTCCTGTTCCAAGTAAATTATGACCACATCCATGCCCATTCTCTTTACCATCTGGTTCACACTTTAATGCATTTGGTTTTTGACCAAGCCCTGACAGGGCATCATATTCACCTAAAAAGCCGATGACAGGATCTCCGGTTCCATATGATGCTACAAATGCCGTTTTCATATTAGCTACATTCCGTTCGACCGTAAACCCTTGTTTTTCACATTCCGCAGCTAAAAACGCAGCAGACTGATATTCTTCAAATCTCGTTTCAGGATGTTCATATATATACTTCGATACTGACGCAAAATAGTCACGATGATTCTTTAAATATGTTTCAACAAAAGATTTCACGCATTGACCCACTCCTTTATCAATCATGATCGTCAATAAAACAATACAATTTCATCGGTCTTCCCCGACCTCCACTTTGCATTTCACCACATTGCTTGATTAAACCACCTCTTTCAAGTTCTGATAAAATTCGCCTTGCATTACGGGAGGAGCAATTCAACCAGTTCGCAATTTCTTGTGAAGAAAATTCCGTTCGATGATAACGTTTGGTTAGTGAAATGATTTTCGATATAATCGATACACTTATCGAACTATTCTTAATTTTCTCTCCCCACTTTTTGCCGATACTAATCATGGAATATTGGAACGTATCATCGAAATCCTCACCGGATTTAATGGTTATGTTTTGACTTTCATCAACCGTAATAATTGAAAAATGGTCTCTTCCTTGTTTTAAACCAAGATGTACATGTTGCTCTGCTTGAGAAGCAGTTTCCCCAAAACCGATCGAAAAGTGAAGTTTTAGTCGATGTAAGTCAAAAATTTTTTCACTTAGTTGAATAATCGTACGTTCAATTTTATGATTAATTTCTCCCCGATTCGTATAAATGAGGTAAAAACCGTTTCCGACGGAAACAAAAGAACCGCTCACTTTTTCAGCAAGGTATAAAAGTTCCTTTTTAATATCTAGTTCTTCTTGTTTCATTTTATACGTATAATGAATATTTTCTCGTTGATCATGATGAAAATTCACTGTGCAGCCAATAATTGCAATTTGGGATTTTTTAAAGCGATGGGCTTGGGCCCGTTCAATTAGTAAATTTAAACTTAGTTTTATCGATAAATAGGATGGGTTCATCCGATATACAGGGATGTCTTTTTCTTTGAGCTGGATATAGGCGTAGTTCGTTGATGTAAGCGCAATTTCAGATTTCCCTTTTTTATACAGGTCTTCATGAAATTCCGCCAGTTTATGAATATATGTGTAGTCACTAAACGGTAAATTTGTAAATTGAATCGATTGTAAATGATAAAAAGATAATGTTTTTTTGATTTCTTCTGTAGAAAACGTGTCTATGCTTATTTTTTTAAACACTTTATTTGCTGCAAGTTGCGCTTCTAATAAAGTAGCAAACAAACTGGACCCATGTAACGGAGGATAGGTTGCCTGTTCTTCTTTTACGAGGTTATTTTGAATAGCATAATGATAATTTAATACACCAGAAAACAACCATTGGTCGATCGGTTTCATATGCTGAGCGATTAATTTATTAACTTGATAAACATCTTTGTAAACAAAAGGGATAAACTCCACATTTGGAAATTCCTTTGCGACTGATAAAATCTGTCTTACTGAATCATCTGGTCCGATAATACCGATACGAATTATGATGTGGTACACCCCCCGACTTCACGCTCTAAATAAGCCGCTAAAACAGATACACCGATTTGTATGTTCCGTAAAGGCGTATATTCATCTGGGTGATGACTAATCCCATTCACAGACGGAATAAAAATCAAACCGGATGGCCATCTTTTTGCCATGTTCATCACATCGTGACCTGCACCACTGTTCATATGACAATAGGAAATCTTTAACTCATCACAAATATTTGTTAGCTTTTGTTGAATGTCTTTGTCTAATAAAACTGCCTTTTCATTTACGATTTCATCTATTCTAATTTCAATTTGATTTTCTTTTTCTAGGCGCTTACAGTAAGTTTCAACTAAACTGACAAATTGCCTTTTTAATTTGTCATCGACACTTCGAATATCTATACCTAATTCCACTTTTCCTGGAATAACATTCATTGCATTTGGCAAGACGTTAACAGTACTTACTGTTGCTACAAACGCTTGTTCCGATTGTTTGTTTATTTCTGCGGCTTCCTTCTGCACAACATTAATCAGTGGTGCTATCGCAACGAGTGCATCTTTACGTTCATACATTTGTGTTGTACCTGTGTGATTTGATTGGCCATAGGCCGTTACTTTTAACCGAATTGGGGTAGAAATACCGTAAACAATACCAATATCGATATGATTTTGATATAAGTGATTACCTTGTTCAATATGCAATTCTATAAAACTTTCAAAGCGATTATCTTCGCAATAAGCCTGATGAAATGTCTCCCAATTTAGACCGTACTGTTCCATCGCTTGACGTATCGTGACATGTTCATAATCTTTCATGTTTTCCCATTTATTTTTGTCTACTTTTCCAATTAACGTTTTGCTACCAATCGTTGAAACACCAAAACGAGCAGATTCTTCAGAAATAAAACAAAGAATGGCAATATTTTTTTTAGGTTTTATTCTTTTTCTCTTTAATTCCCGTATCGCTCCTAAAGCAGCGACAATTCCAACGACTCCATCATATCCACCGCCTTCAATGACCGTATCAAGATGAGAACCTAATCCTATCGTAGGTGCATCGGGATCCACTTCCCAAATCGCCCACTGATTACCTACTTCATCTTGTTGAGTTTTTAACGCTAAGCTTGAAGCAATATTTCTAAACTGTTCGTGTGCTAATTTTTCTTCCCTAGAAAATCCTAATCGAGTAAAGCCCGTTTTTTGTTCCATAGAATCCGTTAAATTGAGCGCAAGTAATGTATTTTCAATCCATTCATGTAGTTTAGTCATGAACTCCCCCCCTTTTTATAAAGTAAATATTGTCGACATATGGATTATTTTTCGCCCTTTTTTAACTCGTTTAATGTGTTAATCGCAAGTTTGGTCAACAATGCACTACCTTTAATTAAAGCTTCTTCATTGATTTGAAACATAGAATCATGTAATCCTTTTTGTTTTTCAGTATCTTCTAATCTAGTACCTAACCAAAAAAATGCACCCGGAATTTCTTCTAAAAATCTACTAAAATCTTCCGCTGCTAAAGAAGGTTGAACGTCTGGTGTGGCCTCTTTTCCAAATAAACTTTGAGCGGTTTCACGGACTAGCCTTGCCCATTTTGGTGTATTGATTGTTGCGGAATAACCATCTAAATATTCAATCACAACTTCATTGTTGTACATTTCTGCCACATGATTGGTTATCTCAAAAAAACGCTTCTTTAAGTTCTTCTTAATATTTGCATCGTATGTGCGAATCGAACCTTCTAAATAGACTTTATTCGAAATAATATTTTTCGCTTCCCCACCTTCAATTTTCCCAATCGTGATCACAGATGCTTCAAGAGGATTTAAGTTTCGACTAACGATCGACTGTAAGTTCGTAATTAAATAAGCAGCTGTTACGATAGGATCATTTGTTAGATGCGGCATACTTGCATGCCCGCCTTTACCTTTAAGGGTAATCTTAAAAGTGTCGCTTGCTCCCATCATTTCCTTATCACGAATTCCAATTTGACCGACGGGAAGTTGTGGCCAAACATGCTGACCATAAATCACATCAGGTTTATAGTCTTTGAAAACACCATCATCTAGCATTGGTTTTGCTCCACCGATAGGGCCCATTTCTTCTGCTGGTTGAAAAACCAATAAAACGGTTCCATATATATAGTCTCGAAGTTGTTGAAGTATAAATCCAGTTCCAAGTAATATAGCCATATGGGCATCATGACCACATGCATGCATGATATTTTCTTTTGTAGAAACAAAAGAATGAGTATTTTCTTCTTGGATCGGAAGCGCATCCATATCTGCCCGTAAAGCAACAACACGTCCTTTATATTTTCCTTCTATAATCCCTAAAATGCCTGTCTTAGCAATTCCGCTTTGAAATGGAATTCCATATTTAAGTAACTTTTTCTTAATGTACTCGGCTGTTTCATATTCTTGATAACCTAATTCTGGGTACTTATGAAAATGTCTTCTCATTTCAATGATTTCCGTTCCGATTTTGTTCGACCATTGATAAATTAATTCGTTCATGTAACCACCTTTCTAACAGTTGTTCATTTTCGGAACATTTCCCTAAATATTCCTTTAATTGAATTATATATACTTTTGTGAATATTGTAAATATATTTTATAGACGTATTTATTTGTTAATGACAACACGAAATGGAAGTACTTGCATAAACGTTATTTATCAAAATTAGGCTAATGATTTTGTTTTCCTATAACCATATTTCCGCAATCGTTGTTCCAATTCCCGTTTCATTTTTTCAATGTCCTCTTCAAGTTCAACGGGTTCATGCCATGTTTTTTGATTGGAGTTAAGCCAATCAGGTACCGGTTCCTTGCGAATGATGTTTCTAACCTTTTTCGTATGCTTTTCCTTAAAACAAA
>CADBNU010000081.1 GCA_902796085.1 Heyndrickxia coagulans | reverse complement strand
TCAGAAAGATATATTGATCCTTTTATCTAAGTCAAAAGAACCCGTTACTTCAAGTTGGATAGCAAAAGAATTAGGCGTCAGTGATCGAACAATCCGAAATGAAATTAAGTTAATGCAACAAAATCCGGAGTCAGTTGGGTTTCAAATTAAATCGACAAGAGGGTTAGGGTACACCATAAAAATAATAGATGCTGAACTATTTTCCAATATTCTTAATGAGATTTCTACCGAAGAGAATAATTTGGCGGGCGACTTTGCTGATAAAGACACGAGAGTTCTTTATATTTTAAGACGTCTATTGTTAGAAACAGGTTTCATTAAACTTGAAAGCTTTACAGAGGAGATGTTCGTCTCACTGTCCACATTGCAAAATGACTTAAAAATGGTGAAGGAATTTCTCGATAAATATAACTTAAAGTTAATAAACCGTCCGCATTATGGTTCAAGAGTCGTAGGTGACGAGTATATGAAACGTTTATGTTTATCAAATTTGTTATTAGAGCGGAATCAAGAGGCATTTCTTAAGGAGGATTCTTTACAACTCATTGATCCAAAATTATTTAAAAAGATTAAAAAAATAATTATTCAAAAGGTCAATAAATATAAAATTGAAATTTCTGATATATCTCTAGAAAATTTAGCAACACACATTGCCATTGCTTGTGGAAGAATTCAGGAAGGCTTTGTTATTGAAGAGCTGTCTGATCTTCTAGTCGATGATTATCCATTTGAAAAAATTGTAGCCAACGAAATAACGAAAGAGGTTGAAGATTTCACCGGATTAACCTTTCCTGATACAGAAATTGACTATATTATTGTTCATTTACTTGGAACCAAACTTTTACACAAGAAAGAGCTTGTCGAGTTTAGTAAGTTTGATGAAGCCGGGACAATTATAAACTGTATGATAGAAAGATTAAAGTCTGAATTAAATTGGGACTTTAGTCAAGACCGTGAGTTTATTCAAGCATTAACTTTGCACATTCGCCCTGCAATGAATCGGTTACGATATAAAATGAACATTCGAAATCCATTATTAAATGATATAAAGAAAAAATACCCGGCTGCTTTTGAAGGGGCGATTATTGCCAGTAAATGTATAGAAAATTATTTGCAAATGGAAGTGGTTGAGGACGAAATCGCCTACATTGCTTTACATATTGGTGTTGCCCTTGAACGAATGAAATTAAACAAGAAAAAAATAAAAAAAGTATTAATCGTTTGTGCGTCTGGTGTTGGTAGTGCAAAATTACTTTCTTACAGATTACAAAATTTGTTTAGTCAAGAACTTGAAATTATTGATACGATTAATTATTACAATTTATCATCCTATGACTTATCTATCATCGATCTCGTCATTAGCACAATCCCCATAAAAGAAGATTTAGGAATACCGGTCCAAGTTGTTAATACTTTTTTGGAAGATAAGGACATTAACTTAATTAAGCGTATTTTATCTACGACGCAAAATGAGGTAGCAAAATATTTACACCCATCAAGAATTTTCCTCCAACAGGATTTACAAGATAAGGAAAGTGTTATTCGATTTTTATGTAGTGAATTATATAAACAAAAGCTTGTACCAAAGGATTACGTGAATCTTGTTTTAGAAAGGGAGTCGATTACACCAACCAGTTTTGGAAATCTAGTAGCAATTCCTCATCCAATGGTACCGGTAACGAAAGAGACTTTTTGGACAGTATGTACGTTAAAAAACCCTATTCATTGGCATGAACAGCAAATGGTTCAATTTGTTTGTTTGCTAAATATTAAAGAAGACACGCAAACGGATTTAGATGGTATGTATAAGAAGCTAATTTCCATTATTGAAAATCGATCTGTTGTGCAAAAAATCATCAAAAGTAAATCAGTTGATGAGTTAATCGAGTTATTAAAGTAATCGACCTGTTACCAATGTACGAACTCCTAAAATGAAGTGTCACTCTTATCATTACATCAGGCTCTGACCCACACTACATTAAAGTCTTAACGTACTGAGGGTCAGAGCCTATACGTCTGTCCGACGTGTAAACGACTTGGAGGGATTAGATGAAGCGGTATAAATAAGTCCGGACGTAATGCTACAACTTGGTTAGCTTCTGGATAACAGTTTGATAACGAGTATTCTTGAGAAGCTTGAGAACTTAAAATTTTTAGACGGAGATAAATCTCTTTACGAAATTAAAGAAAAATAATATAATGTTCTTATCTTACCTACAAGGATTTGAAATGCTGCCGTTTGCTGTGTGACGGTTATTAAGAATTTTTAAAATCTTACCTATGAGGAGTTAATCTTTTACCTTTACGAATCTCACGAAAGTTGGTATAATATATATGTGCAATCTTTGGAAATTCATATTTATTTTAGCTGCTGTTTGTTGTGTATTAAAAAATAATATTTTAAAAGTGTTTTCGAGAAGTTTTTAAGAATAATATTTAACTATACATATAAAATACATAACATTTCAAATTGGGAAAGTGCTCTTTTTAAGGTA
>CADBNU010000080.1 GCA_902796085.1 Heyndrickxia coagulans | reverse complement strand
CCTTGCCGTTTGTTAGTTACGGTGGGAGTTCTTTAATTACAAATATAATTGCCCTTGGTTTGGTCCTTAATGTGAATATTAGAACTAAAAAGTATATGTTTTATAGTGATGATACTTATGAGGATTAAATAAGGTTTAGATGTGATGTCATTGCTTTCTAAAAAATGGATCATTGGAAAATTGGTTTACTGATTATATATAAAGCAGGGGATGTAGGGTAAAGACTATTTTTATAAAATTACTTCTATCGTTGCAGAGTATCATAAAGAAATAATATACAGTGATTTAATGATTATGTTAAGCATATTGCATTATGTGTAAATTGTTATAAAGAAGAAGTGAAGGTATACATCTAACCAGTTAGAGTTTAGATGATAAGATACAGTCTTAAGGGTTAGCCAGTAGTGTGTCTAAAGTATATTATTTGGATAATAGAAAACAATCTAAAGAAAAATAAATATGAGAGACTGGTCCAAAAAGTGACTGATTTTCACTTTTTGGCAGCCTCTTTTCTATTCAGGGTGTGAAGTTGGTCTGTTTGATCCCAGGGGCTATATGCCCTTCCTTCACTTTTACTTAAAAAAACAGTGGCTTTAACCTCGGCCTAGGTCTGTACAAATCTAATGTTAGTATGTTTAGTATCATCAATAAAACCTAAGCTACACATTTTCTTTTATCCAAACTTTCACTTGGTTATTTCCCTTTTTTAATTGGTTTATAGGACCTATGACATGTCGATTCGTTTTTCTTTCTCCAAAATAATCAGTATCTAAGATTAATTCACTTCCATCTGGATTTTCAAATTCCATATCAACAATTCTTACTCTTCCTAACGTTTTCGTCGTTTGAACTTCACCTAGAAATTCTTCAAATTCCTCTGGAAGTTTACAATGAAGATAGACACCATCTTCTTTTTCCAGAATGTTTATTTCTGGAGAAAAATCATTTTTCACTAATTTATTTTTTTCATCTTCATATGATATAGCACCATTTAAATACATATTGTGATTGATATATACAGGCTGTTCTACTTCTAAAAATATATTTAAATCACCGGGTTCTCTCTTTTCAACTAGCTCAATATATTCCTCTAATGAATTTGTGTAACCATTAAAATGTGCAGTGCCGACCATTTCAACTGAATCTTTGCCGACAAAAATATTGTTTTTAAAACGGTCATCTCCTCCGTATACTACAGCACAGCCGGCTATATCCGTACTATGTGGAAAATGGTATGGTGTTGATCGTTCTAAAACTTTGCGGTGCACCATTTTGCCACAGATTAAATTATTGATATAGGCTCCTCCTTGTGCAAAATTATCTATTGCATATTCGGAGCCAAGAATATTATGATCAACTAAATACGGACCATGACTGACTTCGACAAACAAATCCCGATTATTATTATAGTACAGGTTCTTACTTACTCTAGTTCCCTGAGTTTGCCAGTCTAACCAGGTACCTAAGCTACAATTATGGATTCGATTATTAACAATTTGCACGTCAATTGCCGCATGCAATTTTATTCCAGCGATCTCATGTCCATAAAATTCTCTTTTTATACCAATATTATAAATATGATTATTATAAATTTTACTAAATATACAACCAAGATGTCCGACAATTCCATTTTGGCCACAATCATATATGATATTATTTCTAATTATATGTGAACCGATATTTTCTTTACTCCACCCTATTTTCTTTGCAGAGAAGACAGATTCCAGTTGGTATTGATAACCAGGTTTATCTTTCCTTTTAGTACGATAATTATTACCTGTTGTGATTTCTTTACCAATACTAATTGCACTACACTTTGAGTCATGGATAATATTATTTTCAATAATCCAACCTTTACTCCAATGAGCTCCGATTAAACCAGGTTGTTCGGCTGTCGGCGGAGACCAAGGAGTAGCAGCATGGCACATTTCAAATCCTTTTATAGTTATATAATTTATTCCTGTCTGCTCTGGATAAAAACAACATTTACGTACATTAATCTCTACTAATTCTTTATTTGGATCATATTCATGAAAGTTTGCATAAATAGTAGTGAATTCCTCATCTACTTGTGAAAACCATACATATTTTGTTTGCTCAGGATTATCTACAGGAACAACTTTATTTGTCCAATGATCTAATACTTCTTTCACTACACTTGGATTATGTAACTTCTCTAAACTATTTACCTCATAAAAAGACATACCATTTAAATATACTTCACCTAGGTGTTTACCTGGACTATATAAAAGCCAATCGCCATATACTTCCTCTTTATAAGGATTGAAGTCTCCAAAGAAACTATTGGATAGTTGTACTTTCCAAATACTGCCTTCTACATGTCTCCAATTTTGAATTCTTTCGGAACCTTTAATAACTACTTTTTCTCCTTCAGCTGCTTGATATGTGATTCGTCTAGTATTACTTAAGCCTGAATTTTTCGGTTTTATCCATTCACGATATACACCTTCATGGACAATAACTGTATCACCTGCCACTGCAATAGAAGCAGCTTTATTTATTGTTAAAAATGGTGCCTCTTTTGTTCCATTCCCTAAATCTGAACCAGTTTTTGCCACATGATAAACACGTCCCATTCTAAAACTACCTCCTGAAACATAGTTTTAT
>CADBNU010000079.1 GCA_902796085.1 Heyndrickxia coagulans | reverse complement strand
TTGTTCAATTTTCTCGCGAATTTTTCGGATATGGACAGTCACGGTCGATGTATCACCTAGCGCATCTATTCCCCAAATGCGTTCAAATAAATGATCTTTGCTAAAGACTTGATTTGGATGAAGGGCTAAAAACGTGAGCAAATCAAACTCCTTCACAGTGAAAATTTTTTCTTCTCCATTAATAAATACGCGGCGCGCTTCTTGATCAATAAGTAAACCACGTACTCGGATTTCTTTTTTCGGCTGATTTTGGTTTACTAACCGCTCATAACGGGAAAGGTGGGCTTTAACGCGGGCAACTAATTCATTCGGATTAAAAGGTTTTTCGATATAGTCATCAGCGCCACGATCGAACCCCCGTATAATATCAATATCTTCCTTACGTGCAGTTACCATTAAAATCGGTATTTCTTTTACTTTACGAATTTCTTTACATAATGCAAAGCCATCCATGCCTGGCAACATTAAATCAAGTAAAATGAGATCAAAAGGTTCGTTTATTGCTTTTTCTAACCCTTCGTTACCTGTTGTTACAATTTCACATTGGAAGCCATTCACCTCTAAATAATCTCGTTCTAATTCAGCAATTTCCTTTTCATCTTCGATTATTAAAATCCTCTTCAACGATTTTCACCTGCTTTCGGAAGGGTAAAAAATATACTTGTACCTATATTTTTTTCGCTTTCTGCCCAAACAGTCCCACCATGATCTTCAATAATTTGTTTTACAATGGCTAGACCGATGCCACTTCCTCCCGTTGAGGAGTTTCTTGACGCATCTGTTCGGTAGAATTGATCAAAAATAAAAGGAAGAGATTCTTTTTCGATTCCGCTACCATTATCCCATATAGCTACTTTAATAAAGTCGTTAGTACTGGAAAGTCTGACAGTAATTTTAGGTGTTTCTTTATCCATATATTTTAGGCTGTTTTGTATCAAATTTGTCATAACTCGATGAAGTTGATTTCGATCAGCTGTCACCTTATAATCTAGATCTCCTTCGACAACTAAGGATATCATTTCATTCTTATCTCCTAAATCGAAACGTAGTTCATCAATGTAATCTTGTAAATAGTCTTTTAAGTCAAATTGCATAAAATGGTATTGAACTTTATTTAAACTTAACTTAGAGAATAAAAATAATTCATCAATTAAATGATCCAATTCAGAAGCTTTATTTTCAATTGTATTAATATATCTCTCCATTTTTTCTGGTGTATTAGCGATGCCATCTTTTATCCCATTGATATAACCTTTAATCGAAGTAATGGGGGTTTTTAAATCATGGGAAATACTTGCAATCAGTTCCCGGCGATTTTGTTCATATTTTTTGTTTAGTTCCTTGGTTTCTTTTAATTTTTTTCTCATCGTTTCGAAGCTTTTCGTTAGTTGACTAATTTCGTCTTTTCCTTTTATTTTTAAAGAAAAGTCTAAGTTGCCATGAGCAATTTTTTCTGCTGCTTCGGCAAGTTGTTGAATCGGTTGAATAATACTTTTGGATACAAAGTATGTTAACATTCCAATGGTGATTATCAGTACCAATAAAAAGCTAATAAATCGTATATTTAAAAATAACTGCAAATTTTCATTAGGCGCCATATGAAAAATAAAGAGCATAATATTTACAATGGCAATATCAATGAATAAAATTGAGAAGATCGGAATGATAATCATACCGAGGTTCGAGAGAATTAATCGTGTTTTAATAGACATGATTTTCACCATCCAACGTGCTTTTTTTATCATCATAACCTTTTATGGAGTAAAAAAGAAGGCTCAAGTTATGAGCCTTGTTAATGGTGTTGATTATGTTCGTTATTGTGCAAATTTTTTGGTACTTCGTCTTCTGTTCTTGGTTCAACGATAACAAATTGTCCCATCATTCCTTCATCTTCATGAAGTAAAAGATGACAATGATACATGAGCGGGAAGGATGGGTTTGTGTTTTCTCCAAATTGAACAGCGATGCGAACAGTGGAACCGCTTGGAATAAATACAGTGTCTTTTCGTCCTCTTTCATAAATAGGTGGCAATTCGCCGTTTATATCAAGGATACGAAAAGCCGCATCATGGATGTGAAAATTATGGTCCCAACCGCGATTTGTAATTTCCCAAATTTCTGTTGTATTTGCATGGACAACTTCATCGATCCGATTCATATCCATTGCTTTACCGTTAATTTTGGAATCCATTGTAAGCTCAAATGTACGAACTTTTGCGTTGGTTGGTACCTCGCTCTTTTGTTCTTTAGTCAATATTTTAGGGATCTCTTTAGTTTCCTTTAAATTATCCGAAGCGACTATTTTTAATAATTCGAATTCATTTTGGTCAATTCCATTTTCTCCTTTGAAACTGCGGAAAATCGTTTCATCACCGGGTTCAAAACTGACAACGATTTCTGCTCGTTCACCAGGGCTTAACATCATTTGATCCAACTCAATCGGGCTATCCAATAATCCAGCATCGTTTGCCACTAATTGAAAGGTTCTGCCGTCATCAAATCCAAAGTGATAGGCTCGAGCATTGGAACCATTCAATAAGCGAAATCGTATTTGGCTTTCTTTCACTTCAAGGTATGGATCATATGTGCCATTTACTAAAATCGTGTTTCCCATTAAACCAAAGGGTTCGATGTCCGTTTTTTCGATTAAATTGCCGTCTTCTGAAAATAATTTGTCTTGGATGATGAGGGGAATATCGTTGACCCCATAGTTCGACGGTAAACTTTTTGACTCTTCATCAACAATGATAAACATCCCAGCTAGTTCCCGATATACATGTAACGCTGTTTTGCCATGAAGATGAGGATGGTACCATGTTGTTGCCGCGGGTTGGTTAATGGTCCAGTACGGTTCCCAAGTGCTGCCGGCTTCAATCATTTGGTGTGGTCCACCATCCATCTCTGCAGGAAGATGCATACCATGCCAATGTAATGTAGAGGGCTCTCCTATATTGTTTGTGACGTCGAATGCAACTTGATCACCACGTTCTACACGTATCGTAGGACCTAAATAAGAACCGTTAATTCCCCAAGTTTTTGTTTGTTTTCCTTTAAAAAATTCCGTCGTTCCTTCTTGCATTGTGAGTGCAAAATGTTTAACACCGTTTTCATCAATTGTTGGTTCAAGGATTTCCGGAATATTTAATATATTAGTAAATGGCTGTTTTCCGATATTAGAAGTGTAATCTGTATTACACCCTGTAAGCCCCATAATTGTAACAGTGGAAAGTAGGATAAAACATTTTAAAGATTTCATTTCTTTCTCCTTCCGTTGTTTTTATAAATTTATCCTACTTCCAAGTTCTAAAGATCTTCTTTCTAGATTCTTAAATTTTTCTTAAACGTATTTCGCTCTTTTGATTAATAAGTATTGTTGGAATGAAATACATATACTATTCGCTAAAGGAAGTATGATTTCTTGTGAAGAGTAAAAGATAATTGACGTAAATACTATACGGGGGTATAGTAAAGATATAAAGAAAAGGGATGTGAATGACATGGGAGAAAAATTTTTACATGATCACCCAAGTAAACCAAGATCTGAAGAGGAGATTAAAAAAATTGTCAATCGCTTGAAACGCATTGAAGGTCAAATTCGTGGAATACAAAAAATGGTAGAAGAAGATCGATACTGTATGGAGATATTAGTGCAAATGAGTGCTGTCCAATCTGCATTAAAGTCTGTCGGTTTTTCAATAACGGAACGACATATTCAACATTGTGTCAGTGATGCTATTCAAAAAGGAGAAGGTCAAGAGACGATAGAGGAATTATTGCGTGTCATGAAGCAGTTTGGCAAATAAGGAGGGAGTAAGTTGAGTGAAAAAAAACATATTACACTTGGTGTTACAGGTATGTCTTGTGCCTCCTGTTCTAGCCGTATTGAAAAAGTTTTAAATCAAATGGATGGTGTCGAAGCGCAAGTTAATTTAACTACAGAAAAAGCAACAGTTGCCTACGATCCGGAGAAAATATCCTTCGAAGATATTACAAAAAAAATTGAAAACATCGGTTACGGTGTATTAACGGAAAAAGTAGAACTCGATGTGTTTGGTATGACTTGTGCTGCTTGCTCCAACCGAATTGAAAAGGTATTAAATAAGCAAGAAGGGATTGAACTTGCCACCGTCAATCTAACAACGGAAAGTGCGGCGATTGAATATAATCCGGGTATGGTTGATGTTCAAGCGATTATTGAACGAATTCGAAACCTTGGCTACGATGCGAAGCCAAAAGCGGATGCAGAAGAAAAGCAGACACATAAAGAAAAGCAATTAAAAACAATGAAAACAAAGCTAATCATTTCAGCACTACTATCTGTTCCTTTACTTATTACAATGCTTGACCATTTGTTCGGTATGAATTTACCGGAGATTGTGATGAACCCATGGTTTCAATTTATCCTTGCAACACCTGTTCAATTTATTATCGGTTGGCAATTTTATATAGGAGCTTATAAAAATCTCCGTAATGGCGGAGCAAACATGGATGTCTTAGTCTCCCTAGGTACAAGCGCCGCATATTTTTATAGTTTGTACGAAACATTTAAAACAGTATTCATTCCGGAATACGAACCACATTTATATTTTGAAACGAGTGCAATATTAATCACTTTAATTTTATTTGGGAAATATTTAGAGTCTATGGCCAAAAGTCAAACGACAAATGCCATTTCTGAATTGCTTAATTTACAAGCAAAAGAAGCTCGTGTCGTACGTGACGGTAAAGAAGTGATGATACCGTTAGAGGATGTTGTTGTGGGAGACCGTCTAATCATTAAACCAGGTGAAAAAATACCTGTGGATGGTATTGTTATACACGGAAGAACTTCTGTGGATGAATCCATGCTAACAGGAGAATCAATACCGGTTGAAAAAAATCCGGGTGAGAATGTTATCGGTGCGACATTGAATAAAAATGGATCGATTGAAATCGAAGCAACAAAAGTAGGAAAAGACACTGCCCTTGCATCAATTATTAAGGTTGTAGAGGAAGCTCAAGGTTCAAAAGCACCAATACAAAGACTTGCCGATGTCATTTCTGGTTACTTTGTTCCGATTGTCGTCGGTATTGCAATTTTAACCTTTATTTGTTGGATATCATTTGTTCAACCTGGCCAATTTGAACCAGCTCTTGTAGCGGCGATAGCTGTTCTTGTTATTGCTTGTCCTTGTGCATTAGGGCTAGCAACACCGACCTCCATTATGGTTGGAACTGGTCGCGCAGCTGAGACGGGAATTCTTTTTAAAGGTGGCGAACATTTAGAAAGAACCTATCAAATTGATACTATTGTGCTTGATAAAACTGGAACTATCACAAAAGGGAAACCCGAAGTAACAGACTATTTAGGTGACGAAGAAACATTGCAACTGTTAGCAAGTGCCGAAAAAGGATCTGAACACCCACTTGCTGGAGCAATTGTTGCTTTTGCAAAAGAAAGAGAATTTGATTTCCTGGATGTGGATGAATTTAATGCAATCCCTGGGCAAGGGATATCGGCAAAAATTGCGGGAAAACACATTTTAGTTGGTAATCGAAAATTGATGAGAGGTCATCAAGTTCAGATAGACGGATACGAAGAAACATTAAATGAATTTGAAATGAATGGAAAAACAGCGATGTTGATTGCAATAAACGGAGATTATCGCGGTATAATTGCGGTTGCCGATACAATTAAAGACTCGGCAAAAGAAGCCATTGAACAATTAAATAAAATGGGTATAGAAGTTGTCATGTTAACAGGTGATAACGAAAGGACAGCTCAAGCGATCGCAAAACAAGTAGGGATTCATCATGTTGTTGCACAAGTGTTACCAGATGAAAAAGCTGAAAAAATTAAAGAATTACAAGCTCTTGGAAAGAAAGTTGCTATGGTTGGTGATGGCATAAATGATGCACCGGCTTTAGTTATTGCAGATATCGGTATCGCCATCGGTACAGGGACGGAGGTGGCTATAGAAGCTGCTGATATTACCATTTTAGGTGGTGAGCTTCTACTTATACCGAAAGCAATAAACATTAGTCATGCTACGATTCGAAATATTAAGCAAAACCTTTTTTGGGCTTTTGCTTACAACACAGCGGGAATTCCGATTGCAGCAGCCGGATTTCTTGCACCATGGCTTGCTGGAGCTGCCATGGCCTTAAGTTCTGTCAGTGTTGTGACAAATGCACTTCGTTTAAAACGAGTGCAATTATAGCTATTTTAAAGGAGGTGAAAACATGACAACAAAAACATTGGATGTAAAAGGGATGAGTTGCGGACATTGTAAAATGACTGTTGAAGGCGCATTGAAAAAATTGGATGGAGTATCTGCAGCTCAAGTCAATCTAGAGGCAGGGAAAGTAGATGTAACTTTTGATGAATCCAAAGTTACCGTTGATAAAATGAAAGAAGTAATTGAAGATCAAGGCTATGATGTTGAAGTCTAATCATTAACAAAGTATGAATATAGAAAGCTGATTTTCTAATTTGAAAATCAGCTTTTTTAATGCTCTATAGATGAAAGTCATAAGCGATAAGGATAGATTTGTCATGAAGTTAAATATAGAATATACCAATACATATGATAATTCATTAATAAACTCTAAACGAATGCCTTTCCATATTCCCTTGACTTCGAAATCTTTTGTTTTAGGGATTTTTTTAAAAGCTGTAGGTAAAACTTGAAATAAATTGAATGGCTATAATAGAATTTTTTGGTTGATATTGATTAATAGTGATTGAATTTGAATGTTTTTGGTTGACTTTTAATGTGTACGCATGTAAAATTCAAATTGAAAGTAATATTGAAAACGTTTTATAAGAGGTGGTTATTTGTTAGAACCAGAACGTCATCAGATCATCCTTGATCTATTAAAGAAGCAAAATACCGTTAAACTTCAGGAGCTTGTTGAATTAACAAATAGTTCCGAATCGACCATTAGGCGCGATTTGAGTCAATTAGAAAAACAAAAGTTATTAAAACGGGTCCATGGTGGTGCTGCAAGATTACAAAATATGCTTCAAGAACCAACGATGGTAGAAAAATCATCCAAAAACGTTCAAGAAAAAAGACTGATTGCCAAATATGCAGCAAGTTTAATTGAAGAAGGGGACTCAGTTTATATAGATGCTGGTACAACACCATTTGAAATGATTCCATTTCTACCAAGCGATATCGTTGTTGTGACTAATGGATTAATGCATGTCGAAGCCCTTTTAAGTAGAAACATAAAAACATTTTTACTCGGGGGCTATGTAAAACCTACGACAAAAGCTTTAGTCGGTCGAAGTGCTATTGAAAGTTTAAAAAATTTCCGTTTTGATAAGTGCTTCATGGGGGTCAATGGTATACATCCAGATTATGGTTTTACTACGCCAGATCCGGAGGAAGCCACCGTTAAACAACTAGCTATTACGCTCAC
>CADBNU010000078.1 GCA_902796085.1 Heyndrickxia coagulans | reverse complement strand
GCTGAAAAAGAAGCCCCGATGGCTACTGGAATTAAAAGTAATAAATGTTTCTTTTGATTTTCAAAGCGATCCCATGTATATAAATAAATCCCTAAAAAAATGGCTTCAAAGAAAAAAGCGAAGGTTTCCATAAATAGTGGTAAGGCAATGACGTTGCCGGCAAGAACCATAAAATTCGGCCATAACAAAGAAAGTTGTAAACCGATGGCGGTGCCAGTCACTACGCCTACAGCTACTGTGATAACAAATCCTCGTGTCCAACGTCTAGCTAACAATATATAATATTGATCGTTTTTCTTAATCCCAATCCATTGGGCAATCATAATCATCAGGGGCACACCTACTCCTAAGGTGGCATAGATAATATGAAAGGTTAAAGTTGTTTCAGTCAAAACTCTACTGAAAAAAACGGAATCTCCAGTCATGACAAGTCTCCTCCAGTTTTTATAGACAATTTTTTCACTTTTTTCGAAACTTAACCAAAACCTTAACCTGCGAATAGTCTTCGAACCATTGAAAGAAATAAGAGAACGGCTACTGTAAAGGTGAGCCATACTAACTTTCGCTCATGGTTTTTATACATACGAATCACCTCATCATTATCTTGTCAAAAAAAGAAAATTTTACACATTTTTCCTAGAAAAACGAGGGGAATGAAAAATAAATGGGAATGTCGCAAGAATTGTTATAATAAAAGGAGCTATTTGTTAATATTTGTACATGTTACAGAAAGAAAGAGGGGAAATGATGGCACTTCCGATTACTGAAATAAAGATTAAAAAGTTAAAGATGCGTTTAAAGCATTCTTTTTCAACTAGTTTTGGGTCTGTAAAAGATAAGGAGTTCTTTTTAATTGAAGCAAGAGACGGGGAGGGAAATTGTGGCTACGGCGAATCTGTTGCTTTTGAGGTACCTTGGTATACAGAAGAAACGGTGAAAACGGTTTTTCATATGATGGAAGATTATTTAATTCCAATTTTGCAAATGGAGTGTTTAACTCACCCGCAAGATGTGTCAAATATTTTTAAGCCTATTAAACGGAATCATATGGCGAAGGCAGCCATAGAGGGAGCAATTTGGGACCTTTATGCAAAAAGAGAAGGGGTGTCATTGGCACGTGCTTTAGGTGGAGAAAGAAAGAAAATTGAAGTTGGTATCGCAATTGGAATTCAATCGACGATCAATGAGCTTTTACATACCATTGATCAAGCATTTCAAGAAGGATATAAACGCATTAAAATCAAAATTAAACCAGGTTACGATATAAAAGTATTACGAGAAGTACGATGGCATTTTCCAAGTATTCCTTTAATGGTTGATGCAAATTCTGCATATACTCTTGATGACATTGAACATCTAAAACAATTGGATGAATTTGACTTAATGATGATTGAACAACCGTTATCGGATGACGATATTATGGATCATGCCAAGTTGCAATCTGTTATACATACACCGGTATGTTTAGATGAGAGTATTCATTCTTTAGAAGATGTAAAAATGGCTTATGAGCTTGGGAGTTGTAGAATTATAAATATTAAACCTGGCCGAGTAGGTGGATTAACAGAGGCCAAACGAATTCATGATTATTGTAAAGAGAAGGATATACATGTATGGTGTGGTGGAATGTTGGAAACAGGTGTAGGTCGAGCACAAAATATTGCTTTAGCATCGCTGCCGCAATTTACGTTACCTGGCGATATTTCGAGTTCATCACGATATTGGGAAAAGGATATTATTTACCCTGAGATCGTTGCTAGAAATGGTATGATTGAGGTTCCAGATCAACCTGGTATAGGATATCAGTTAGATGAAGAAAAGGTTGATCACTTTTTAGAATGGGAAAAAGTTTATCAACTATAATAATAATTGTGAAAACATCTAGAAAACGATTGAATTACGCAAGAATTTTCGATGTAAAAATGTTAACAATTATGTATAAAGGTAGTTTACATAAAATAAAACTTGTACTATACTCAACTTACTATTTCCTACTAACTTACTGGGGGTTTAACACATGAAAAGATTAAACAAACTAATATTCACATTAATTTTTGCTGTTGTCGCCATTTCACTCGTTGCTTGTGGCAGCGGAGAAAACAACAATGAAACGAACGAAGATAATACAAATGAAGGAAAAAACCTATATGAAGATATAAAAGAAAAAGGTGTATTAACAGTTGGTACTGAAGGCGTATATCCTCCATTTTCTTTTCATAATGACGAAGGGAAATTAACAGGTTATGATGTAGAAGTTATTCGTGAAGTAGCAAAACGTATGGGTGTTGAAGTAAAATTTGAGGAAACGCAATGGGATGCAATGTTTGCTGGATTAAATGCAGGTCGTTTTGATGTGATTGCCAATCAAGTTGGTATTAATAAGGATCGTTTAGCCAACTATGACTTCTCTATTCCATACACATATTCATCAGCAGTTGTGGTAGTACCTAAGGATAATACAGATATTACATCTTTTGAAGATTTGAAAGGAAAAAAATCTGCTCAAACTTTAACAAGTAATTATGGAGAAATTGCAAAAGAGTATGGTGCAGAACTTGTAAGTGTTGAAGGTTTATTCCAAGCGGCAGAAGTAATTAAACAAGGTCATGCAGATGTGACCGTCAATGATAAATTAGCAGTATTAGATTATTTGAAACAAAAAGGCGATGGCTTAAAAATTGTTGCTGAATCCGATGAAAAATCAGAAATGGCCTTTACGTTTAATAAAGGAAACGAAGAATTAGTAAATGCTGTAAATGAAGCATTAGAATCAATGATTGAAGACGGAACGTTATCAAATATTGCGATAGAATGGTTTGGTGAAGATGTATCCACTAAATAATGTGTTATTTACAATAACCGGACAAACAGAAGGATGGGAGTTGTTTATCAACTCCCTTGTTCCAATGTTAACAGGTACAATTAAAGCGACAATTCCATTAGCAATTATATCCTTTATTATCGGTTTAATAATTGCATTACTAACAGCAATGATGCGCATCTCTAAATCTCCCTTTTTAACAATTCCTGCGACATTTTATGTTTCAGCTATTCGTGGAACACCGTTACTTGTTCAATTGTTTATTATATTTTATGGGATGCCTACATTGGATATAACATTTGATCCATATCCGGCTGCTATTATTGCATTTTCTTTAAATGTAGGTGCTTATGCATCAGAAATCATCAGGGGTTCGATATTATCGATTCCAAAAGGGCAATGGGAAGCGGCTGCGACTATTGGGATGACAAAAACTATGGCGTTAAGAAGAATTATACTTCCACAAGCAACACGAGTATCAGTTCCGCCTTTATCTAATACATTTATTAGTTTAGTAAAAGATACGTCGCTAGCTTCACAAATTCTTGTTGTTGAACTGTTTCGGAAGTCCCAGGAAATAGCTGCTGTTACTTATGATTTTTTACTTTTATATGTGGAAGCGGCACTTATTTATTGGGTTATTTGTTTTATTTTATCGATGATCCAGTCAAGATTGGAAAAACGTTTAGAACGGTATACGGCACGGTAGTAGGAGGAGGGAACAATGTATTTATCAGTAACTGGTTTAGCGAAGCAATTTGGCGATTTACAAGTACTAAAGGATATAAATTTTAGTATTGAAAAAGGACAAGTGATTTCAATTATTGGACCATCAGGTTCAGGGAAAACGACTCTCCTACGCTGCCTAAATGCATTGGAGATTCCCGATAATGGAATATTTCAATTTGAAGATGGGTTTACTTTAGATTTTACTAAAAAACAAAAGAAACAAGATCTATTGAGATTACGAAGAAAATCAGGAATGGTTTTTCAGTCATATAATCTTTTTCCGCATAAGACGGCTATTGAAAATGTTATGGAAGGACCGTTGATTGTTCAAAAAAGGGATAGGAAAGAAGTATTAAATTTAGCTAAAAGTTTGCTAAAAAAAGTTGGATTAGAGGATAAAATAAATCTTTATCCTTACCAGCTTTCTGGCGGCCAACAGCAAAGGGTTGGAATTGCACGAGCACTCGCAATGGAGCCGGAGTTAATGCTTTTTGATGAACCTACATCGGCATTAGATCCAGAATTGGTAGGAGAAGTATTAAAAGTTATAAAAGATTTGGCTAAAGATAATTGGACAATGGTTATTGTTACTCACGAAATTCAATTTGCTTATCAAGTATCGGATAAAGTTGTGTTTATGGATGGAGGATATATTGTCGAACAAGGAACTCCTGATGAAGTGATTAAAAACCCACAAGTTGACCGAACGAAGCAATTTTTACATCGAATATTGAATCCAGCATAAAAATTTGTGTTTCAAAACAGTTCTCAAATGGGAACTGTTTATTATTTTTAAATTATAAAAAGATGCATATCGGCCAATTCACAGGTGAGATTTCTCATTTCCTAGATTGGAAATTGAAATAAAAAAACGGTGAGAAGAAATCAAAATATTTGTATAGGTTAGATAATAGGTTTTAAGATAAAACCTAGGAGTAATAAATTATATTTTAAAAGTAAAAAGCAGGTAAACAAAGGGGAAATGACAGTGTTAACAAAAATTATAGAAGGTATATATCTTTTGAAAGTACAATATCCAGGGGGAATGGGTGCAACGAATTGTTACTTAGTCGAAGGTGAGCAGGGTTACACCATTATCGATACAGGATCCTATTCAAAACAAGCAAAATCCCTTTGGCAACAAGTGTTAGACAAAGGGGTTGCGATTGAAAAGGTTGTTCTGACCCACGTTCATCAAGATCATATCGGATTAGCAAAATGGTTACAGAAAAAAGGAATTCCGATTATTGTATCGAAGATTGGCCTTGGTGAAATGGAGAAACATCGAGATCCTGATTTTGAAAACCGTATGGCTCAATTATTAAGGGTTCATGGGATTGCTAATATACCAGAGCCGTTGGACCGTTCAGATATATACCAATTTGAACCAGATGTATTATTTAATATGGATGAGAGAATTAAAATAGGTAATGATTGGTATGAACCGATATGGACACCAGGTCACTCCTATGATCATTTCTGTTTTTATAATCCTGAAAAAAGATTCATGTTTGCTGGTGATCATGTATTACAGGAATTTTCACCCGTTATCGGTTTATGGGAAGCGGAAGAATATAATGCACTACAATATTATTTACAATCTATTGACCATATATTACAATATCCAACTGATTTTGCTTTAACTGGTCATGGAGAGCCTATTGAGCATTTCCATGATCGGGTCCTTGAAATTAAAGAAGGCCATGAAAAGCGATTAGAACAAATTTATCAATTAGTCAAAGAAGAAGCAAAAACAGCTTTACAAATTACATACGATGTTTATGGCCAATTAAAAAAGAATTTTATCGCCAGTCCATTTATGGCATCGTTAACAAGATTAATTTATTTGGAAGAACAAGGGAAAGTACGTCGATATGGACAAAATGGTGT
>CADBNU010000077.1 GCA_902796085.1 Heyndrickxia coagulans | reverse complement strand
AGCATCCCTTGTTGCAGCTCTGCCATTTACGGTTATTATCGTCTTTATGATGATTTCACTCGTTAAAGTCGTCTCAAAAGAAGTTGCTCCAAAAGCAGAAAAACAGAAGGTCAAAGTAAAAGAAAAACAAGTTAAACCTGTAAAAACGGGAATGAAGAAGAAAAAAGAACAAGATGTGCTTTCTGTCTGAAAATGAGGTAGCCGTTTAATTTCAAAATTCAAGCCGAGAATCTGTGGATTGATTTTTTATCATCGACAGTTTCTCGGCTTTCTTATTTTGTAAGGATAGCCCTTAGATTGTTTATAAAGTTTCATTATTGCAATAATTTAGTTCTCTATCTCTATTATAAAAGTGCTGTAAAATAGAGATGTATACATATTTACATTACTAGGGTGATCTAAGTGAATGGGAACTTTCGGTTGCGTTTATTTGCAATTATGATTATGTTTGCATCGGTCATCGCCATAGTTCGCGATGATCAATCATGTTAAACTTGAATCTCTTGTAAAAGAGAATAATCAGTTTCAAGTGGAACGTATTGAAGAAACGGTTCTTTATGCTTTAGAAAATATAGATAAAGTATATTACTATTTTGATAGTGAAACTGCTGATCGAATGGAGTCAACAACCTATCGATTACTTAAATAATACGAAAAAATCCGAATGTTGACGAGTGGGATTTTCAAAAAACAACAAATCAGTTTCGTTATGCACCATACCATGGCGAAGATGTAGAAACATTATATAAACATGCCGATCAAGCTTTATATGATTCAAAGAAAAAAGGGAAAAATCAATTTTCGATTTATTTATAGATAAGGACGATAGAAGTATATGATGATTAAATGAAAACCTTGGTTACTTTTTTGTTATAGTAAACCAAGGTTTTTACATTAATTGATTTTCTTAACGGAGTTTCTAATAATGAATTCAGGTTCATATATCTTTGATTGGACCTTCTGCTTATTTACCATATCAATAATCATTTTACCGGCGTCAAGCCCCATTTGCTCTTGGGGATGACGAACGGTAGTTAAACTTGGTTGGATAAATCTTGAAAAGGCATAATCATCAACACCAGTAATCGAAATATCATCCGGAACCTTTAAACCAATCTCATTTAAAAAGTTAATAAGCTGAATTGCTAATTGATCGTTATAACAAACAATAGCTGTTGGCGCTAACTTCGTTCTTGAAAGAATTGTTTGTAGTTTTTTAAACAGGTCGGTTTTATTTTCTTCCGTTTGATACATTAAAATATCACCCATATTTGAAATACTAGGATGTTCTTGATAAGCCTTAATAAATCCATTCATCCTTTGAATACCTTGTTTATCATCGACCTTAAATATTCCCACAATATGTTCATGCCCCTGTGAGAATAAGTAGTTTGTAACCATCTCACCAACTTTGACATCATCCATGATTAAATAAGGGGTATCAAAGTCATCGTATACTGCATTAATAAATAACATGGGTATGCCCATTGATTTAATATTCTCATATATACTTTTGTTTGTATTGTTCAATGCGCTTTTTGTGGGCTCAATAATTAAACCGGATAAGTTGTTAGATAATAGATTTGTTAAGCTTTTCCGTTCTTTTTCAGGGTTGTTTTTCGTATTGGCAATAAGTATAGAATGACCACTTTTTGATATATATTCATCAATACCTGAGATAATATTAGGAAAAATGTAATCAGATATATGAGTTGTAATTAGACCAATTGTTTTATTTTTGTCAGAGGATTTTGGTTGCCCTTTCCAGTCATTTACAAATATACCCCCACCTTGAATACGGTAAACAAGATTATCTTTTTCAAGTTCGTCGATTGCTCGTCTAACGGTGAACCTACTTACTTGATAAATCTCCATCAGTTCAGATTCTGTCGGTAATTTTTCTTTTATTTTATACTCTTCTGATAAGATTTTTTCACGAATATCGCGTGTTATTCGTTCGTATTTTTTTGTCATAGTTCATTCCTTCTGTATTATAATTTTTGCAAAAATATTTGTATTGTATTTTGATCGATTAAAAGTGCTATTTATACGGATAGATTATATCATACGGGAATCTATTAAACAAAAAAATAAGAGAGTACATCTATTTGGAATGGTACGAAGAAGGAAAAAATGCTGTCACTATAAGAAGAGTGTAGTGACAGCAACGGATTCTTAACAATGATTATGTTTAACAGATTTATTTTTTATCAAAGGCACTTAATAGCGGTTTCTTCGATTGGTAGACCATCTTGATACTTTTCTATAAACTGTTCGTATCCAGCAACACCTTCAGGTTCTGGACTTAGTGTGATACTTTCAAGATTAGTGAATACTTCTGTATCCAAAAAGTCTTCCAGACATGGATATTTTTTGGCGTATTTCGCATATACCGCTAATACAGCCATTCCCCAGGCTCCACCTTCACCTGCGGTACTCATGACGGTGATCGGTATATTTAATGCATTAGCAAGTACTTGTTGACCGATAACAGGTGTTTTAAATAATCCACCTTGTGCGATTAAGACATCCATATTGATTTTTTCTTCATGTTTTAAAATATCCATTCCGATTTTCAGTGGTGCAAAAGCAGCGTATAACTGGGTTAGCACAAAATTTGCTAATGTAAACCTGCTATTTGGCTCCCTAACAAAAAGTGGACGACCAGCAGGCATCTTGGTAATATTTTCGCCTGATAAGTAGCTATAATTAACTAGTCCTCCTGCATCAGGATCAGCTTTCGTAGAAGCGAATAATAATGTTTCAAACAAGCGATCAGCTTTTAAATCAATACCGAGACGTTCAGCAAATTCTTTAAAAATTTGAGCCCAAGCATTAATATCAGATGAGCAATTGTTGATGTGTACCATTGCGACCGGACTCCCCGTAGGTGTTGTGACGATATCGATGTCACGATAAACTTTATTCAGTGGTTTATCAAGAACGATCATTGAAAATGCAGATGTACCGACCGAAACATTCCCTTTTCGTTCCCGAATGCTATTGGTACAAACCATACCAGTGCCTGCATCGCCTTCAGGAGGAGCCATTAAACTACCACTTTGTAGATGTCCATTTTTATCTAGTAATCTAGCTCCATCCTCTGTCAAAGTACCTGCATGTTCACCTGCTTTTAAAACTTTTGGTAAGATATCTTTTATTTTCCATTGGTATTGGGTTACATTTTCAAGAGTTTCAAATTTTTCTAAAAAATCATTTCGATAATCACCTGTAGTTTCATCAATTGGAAATACACCAGAAGCATCTCCGATTCCTAATACCTTTTCTCCAGATAACTTCCAATGAACATAGCCCGCTAATGTAGTGATATAACGGATATCGTTTACATGTGGCTCATTATTTAAAATAGCCTGATACAAGTGGGCAATACTCCAACGTTCAGGAATATTAAAATTAAAAAGTTTTGTTAACTTATTTGCAGCTTGTTCTGTTATATTATTTCGCCAAGTTCGGAAAGGCGTTAGTAAACTTCCATTCTCTGAAAAAGCTAAATATCCGTGCATCATCGCACTTACACCGATCGAACTAATTTTTAAAATCGTACAGTGAAATTTCGCTTTTACATCGGCGGCAATTTGAGTATAACAATGTTGTATGCCCTTCCAAACTTCATCGAGTGAATAGGTCCAAATTCCGTTTTCAAATTTATTCTCCCAAACATAGCTACCAGAAGCTATTGTTTTAAAGTCGTCAGTGATTAAAACCGCCTTTATTCGTGTTGATCCTAATTCGATTCCTAGAGAGATATTTCCCTGTTGGATTGCCTTAGAAGTTTCTACTAGATTCATACTCTACACACCTAACCTTATCGATTATATTTATATTTTTAGTGTATGGTTTTCTACGTTTTTCATCTCTCCGATTTTTTCGATTTCCTCCAATGTACGTCCACGAGTTTCAGGGACGCATGTCCGTACAAATAACACTCCAAGTAAACAAATCGCACCGAAAATGGCAAATACAGCTTCTTGAGCCATAGTAGCAGTCATGATTGGGAAAAGGAGCCCAACTAAGAAAGAGCCGATCCAGTTAAGGGATGAAGCTAATCCTGATGCACGACCACGAATCATTAATGGGAATATTTCTCCTACAATCACCCATGTTAAAGGTGCCCATGTGAAGGAATAAAATGCGACATAAATACTTAAAAATACGACGATGATCATGGGATGTGCGTTTGGAATGATTACATTTAATATTGCCGGGAAGATAAAGGAAAGTCCCATAATCGTTCCACCTAAAGTTAATAAAGTACGACGATTGAATTTATCAGCTACTACTAAGAATACTAATGATCCTAAAACAAGAATAATCCCTTGAATAATCGGCCATAAAAGAGCTGAACTTGCTGCTTTTCCTGTTGCTGTTTCTACAATTAATGGAATGTAATAAAATATGGCGTTAGCGCCTTGGAATTGTTGGAAAGCGGCTACACCAACACCTGCAATAACTAAATAACGGTATTTACTATTAAGTAGTGTTCCCCATGATGCCTTTTTATTTTGTTCTTCTCTTATCGTATCTTGTATTTGTTTCATTTCCGCATCAATTTCATGTTTAGGACGAATATAGCTTAAGACTTTATGTGCTTCATCTAATTTATTGTTTTTCACTAAGAAACGAGGTGATTCAGGTAATTTCAACACACCAATAAATAAAATGATGGCAGGTAGAGCTGCGATCGTAAGCATGGAACGCCAAGCCCATGTTGTTGGTAAACCACTTAGTAAAAAATCAACTACATATGAAAGCAGCATACCAGAAACAATCATCGTTTGATTAATTCCTGATAAACGTCCACGCAGATGTGCTGGAGCCATTTCTGACATGTAAGCTGGAACTAGTGCAGAGGCTGCCCCAACAGCAAATCCTAATAAAATTCTAGCTAGGATGAGGGAAACGCTTCCATTAAAAGGTACAATACCGGATAAAATAGATCCAACGACAAAAATGATAGCTGAAATTAAAATCATCTTCCGCCGACCTAATCGGTCTGACAGTTGTCCGGCCATTGCACCACCAAAAATGGCACCAAACATAACGGAGGAAGTGATCCAACCGATAGTACTAGCATCTTGAAGATTCCAATCTTCTTTTAGAAATGGTAATGCACCAGTCATAACGCCAATATCATAGCCAAAAAGAATACCACCAAAGGCCCCAAAGAAATATATAAATCTACTAGATATTTTCTTTTCATTTACCATTAAAATCCCTCCTTAATTGTCTTTCTGATCATGTGTGTATTGAACTTTCGTTTGTTTGATTATGATGTCGACATCAATAGATTTTAGAAAAGCGCTTTCAATTTCTTAATCATATGCTAGCATAGTCATCAGTATAAATCAATAAATAAAAATATTATCAGTACAAATTTTTCAACCGGACCTATAATCCTTTATTTATTTTGTTATTTTTGTTTTGTGGGGTCGAGAGGGTTTTGTGATTCAGCCTATTTTTTGTATACAAATTTTACTTTTTTGGTTGTTTTTTGTTAATTTTGTACGTATTAAAATTACAAATCTTGACTTATACGTATAATTAATATACGATTTTATTGTAAGCGTTTTAAAAATAGTTTTTGAATAAAACGAATGTACTTGTCTGTCGTTATAAGCAACATCGAGTTATGTTTCAAGAATTAAAGTCCATTCTAATAGAAAGGAGATGAATTTTTTTATATTACTTTAGTACACTAGAAAAATTAAATTCACGTAGACAAGTAGATTATAA
Source organism: Heyndrickxia coagulans (assembly GCA_902796085.1). Classification (GTDB taxonomy): domain Bacteria; phylum Bacillota; class Bacilli; order Bacillales; family Caldibacillaceae; genus Pallidibacillus; species Pallidibacillus thermolactis. Next base: position 49 of record CADBNU010000077.1, on the reverse strand, counting down.
AATTTCAAAAGGGGTGATTCATGATGTTAGAAGAGTTAAAAAAAGAAGT
>CADBNU010000076.1 GCA_902796085.1 Heyndrickxia coagulans | reverse complement strand
TGTTAAGTGACGCTAACATTATTGCCAGGAATTCGTGAGTGTTTTCCTTATTTTTTGGGTTAAATCACAAAATGTGGTGATGAATCTCTTTTTTTTATCTAGTAAAGGGTTACATTTATTTCTCTCTATCATGTTTATAAAAAAATTGCATATCTATTAATATACAAACTTTTATAAAGATCTATTAAAGGGGAAAGCAAATGTCGATAAAACAGTTTTATTATTTATTAGGAAAACAGAGTCTACATATAAGTATATATTTTTCCTTGATTGCCTATATTTTTTTATATATTTATGTAACACGTCAGAAACTTGAGTTAGCAATCTATCTATTAATGTTTTTAAGTATATTCTATTATTCTTTTCATCTCTATTACTTACGGAGATCCAATCAAACTTTTGTCCAAATGGATCCATATGATCATAGAAGATTAGATTTTCCTAATATTTATTTAATTGAACAAGATCAAAATAATTTTTATTTCTTTCATCCAGATGGAGTGGCAGAATCAATTGGTAAAATACAATTCACATGGAGAGGATGGTGCCTGAGCTATTTTTTTCGAGACGAACAAAAGCAAAGGTTCAAATTAAAAATAAAAAACAATCAAATCCATTTTCATATAGATTCAATGAATATTTATATAACGAAAGAGAGTAGAAAATTATACGGCAAAATACAATTTGTAAATAAAACCATTACATTTACACAAGAAAAATATAATGAAATAACATTTTATGATAAATATATACAGATAGCCTCAGTAAAAAAAGGATGGCTACCAACCGAATTAACAAAACGCTTTCGTTTAAATATCCCAATCCTTTGTTTTTTGGAACGGGTGACAACACTGGAAAAAGATGCTATATTCATGGTTTTAATGATCATATATTGGAAATAATACAATTAATACCAACAGAAAAACAAATTGATTTAGAAAATTCAGCAATCTATGTATAATAACAATATGGCATTTTATATAAGGGTTGTGGTATATATGATTAAAAAGATTGTAGCTGGAATTGCGGCTATTTTTATTACACTAGTCGTTGTTGATCAACTATTTATTCAAGACTTATTAACGAGTATTGAGCAAAAGAACTCTAATAAATCAACTGAAAATAGTCAAGATTTTGCTGATGCAGTAGCGATGTCAGAGGATGAAGGTTTGCAAGTAGGCAAAAAGGCACCTGACTTTACGTTAAAAACCTATAATGGAAAAACGGTTAAACTTAGTGATCTGAAAGGAAAAAGAGTACTATTAAATTTTTGGGCTTCATGGTGTGGTCCTTGTGAAGAAGAAATGCCGGTGATGCAAAAGGTTTATGAAGAATTGAAAGAGGACCAAGTTGAATTTGTTGCAGTAAATATGACGATTGGTAAAGAAACAATAGAATCGGCGACACAATTTGTGAAACAATTTGGTCTTACTTTTCCAGTACCTTTAGATATAGAAGGGGAAGTAATGAAACTGTATGAAGTATATGGTTTACCAACAAGTTATTTTATTGATTCCGATGGGGTCATCCGGGCAAAATACTTTGGCCCTATGGAGGAGAAGTTTATGAAAGAGGAATTAACGAAATTAAAGTAAAAAGGAGCTGATAGAAAAACAGCTCCTTTTTTGTGAAATTTGTATAAGAGATGCTTAACTCTTCCTTTTTAAAAATTGGATAATTTGTAATAATGCTTCATCATTATTTACTTGGAAAAAGTTGGCAAAGGGATTTCCTTTCGTTCTTAACCGCTCGACCATGTTAAATATTGAAATGCTATCAGGATCAGAAATTTGAGAAAGCTCCTCCCAATCGATGGGTGCTGCTACTCCTGCATTTTCATTACCTCGAACGGAAAATGGAGCGATTATAGTTTTACCTTCTGCATGTTGTATATAATCAACATAAAGACGATGACCTCGCTTTTTCTTCATACGCTCGATTGTAAAATGAGCTTCATTTTTTGCAATGAGAAATTTCGCTATAAATTGTGTAAAAAGGTGGGCATCCTCCCATGTTATATGATTACCTGAAACAGGAAAATAAATTTGTAATCCACGATTACCAGAAACCTTCAGGAAACTTTTTAATCCTAGTTTATCAACGAATTCTTCTTTAATATAATTTGCCGCTTCAACTGCCCAAGAAAATTCTTGTTTACTTGGAGGATCTAGATCAATGACAATTTCTGTAGGGTTGTTTTTATCAATTGTATGAAAAGGTATGTGAAACTCAATTGCTAACTGATTCCCTAACCAGAGGAATGTCTCAAAATGATTACAAACAATGTATTGAATTCCATCTTGATGATAGGTGTCGACAAATTCAGGCGCATAATCAGGGCAATTTTTTTGATAAAAAGGTTCACCAAATATGCCGTGTGGATAGCGAATAACGGTTAATGTACGATTGGCTAAAAAAGGTGCTATATAAGGATAGATTTGCTTTAAATATGAAATGTAATCTTTTTTATTTATTTCGATTTTTTTCCATAACGGTTTTTCTGGATGGGTAATTTCGATTTCTACAGCAGGTTGGATTTCAAACAATTGCTCGAAGGTGCAATTCGCAGGTTTTTCCTCGAGTAAGAACTTAGAAAAATAGGGTTCTCTTAAGGTCTCTTCATAATATTGTAAATAAAATAATTCAATACATATGGCCGGATCCATTGTGATCGAATGTGGAGTTATCCTTTTTGCGTTTTTCTCCATGATACGAACTAACACATGATGTTCTTCTTGACTTAAACCATGTTTAAAAAGTCCGATTGGATAAATTTCTTTATTATTATATACAGCGACGTGAAAATAACCGTTCACTTTATCATATTTTGTAATAAAACAGTGTATCTTTTTCCAATTTTTATATTTAATCCAATTCGTTGTTCGTTTTCCTTCTTCCCATTTGCTCGTAATATTTTTTGCAATTACGCCTTCGCCATCCCATTGTTTAATTTTTTTCCACAGGTTATCAAAATGATTTTGATAGGGTACATACTGCACAAAGGCTTGATTGGTTTCATTGGGATGGAGCGGCAGCTTTAAGTTTTGTAACAGATTTTTTAGTCTTTTTTTTCGTTCGAATAATGATTTATTGGTTATATTCTTTCCATTCAACTGTAATAAATCAAATGCCATATATATTGCGGGATTTTTCACAAAAGAATCGGAAATTTTTTGTTCAGATCGTAAACGTCCTCGTTTTTGCATTGCAAAAAAGTTACTTTTATAAGGATTTTCAAGAATGGTTAATTCGCCGTCTAAAATAAGTGGAACATATTGTTGGAGTTGATTTTTGTAATGCTTGTAAAAAGCTAATGCCTCAGGAAACTGTTTTAATAAACTTTTACCATTCCTACTCATTAATTGAATCTCATCATCTTCTATAATTAGAAATGCGCGAAAACCGTCATATTTCGTTTCATATACCCAATCATTGCCTTTAGGAATTTCAAAGGAAAGGGTAGGTAACATTGCCTTCATTTTTTATCACCTATTTTTAGCTTGTCTCATAAACCCAAGCTTATTAAAAAAAGATAAATTACCAAATTTCTATACGTATGAGATATTCATTACTATTCATAGTATTAATAAGAAAGGATGGATGATGATGCATACAATGTGGAAAGGAAGTATTAGTTTTGGACTTGTCAATATACCGGTAAAACTCCATGCAGCAACAGAAAATAAAGATGTAAAATTTCGCAGTCTTCACAAAAAATGTCACACACCTATCAAATATGAAAAGGTATGTCCGAATTGTGAAGAAGAAATATCGAATGAAGATATTGTCAAAGGATACGAATATACGAAAGGTAAATTTGTTATTGTTGAAGATGATGAATTGAAAAGTTTAGAGAAAGAACTAGACGATAAAGCTGTCGAGATTATCGATTTTGTTAAAATGACTGATATTGATCCGATCTATTTTAATCGAAGTTACTATTTATCACCGAATGATGGGGGAATAAAAGCGTATTCACTATTACGAAAGGCATTGGAAGAAACAGAAAAAGTTGGTATTGCTAAAATTATTATTCGATCAAAGGAACAGTTGGCCGTCATACGTGTTTATCAAAATACATTAGTGATGGAAACAATTCATTATCCGGATGAAGTAAGAAACGTAAGTGATGTGCCCAATGTACCTACAACAAATCAAATTTCAGACAAAGAGTTAGAAACGGCCATATTATTAATCGATCAATTAACATCGGAGTTTAATCCAGAAAATTATCAAGATGAATATCGAGAAAGGGTATTGCAATTAATTGAATCAAAACGAAAAGGGCAACAAATGGTGACACCAGATAAAAAGGAGAAACCGGATAAGGTATTAGATTTAATGACTGCTTTACAGGCATCCATAGACAAGACCAAACCAATGAATAAAGGAACATCTAAAACGAAATCAAAACCTACAGTAAAAAGAAAAGCGAAAGTCAAAAAACAAGCGTAAGTCTGAAGTATTTAATAAAAGAGCTGTCCAATATGTATTCATTCTTTATTGGGCTGCTCTTTTTCAAGGAAGTTCTTCCATAAAATTTCCAAATGCACCAAATAATAATTCAATAAAAGTAATGGGCCCTGGCACATTATCTAGATTAAAAAAAGCAGGAATTAAAGCAAGGAGAAGCAGTATTGAAAATAATATTTTTTCAAGCTTCGTAACCTTTTTGATTAACTTCCAATCTGTAATAAGAATGAGGAGAGAAGACGTGCAAAAAATTACAATATTCATCCAGTTCAATTCTCGATCACCTCTTCCTCAGGTAAAGCTGCAGGACCTCCAATGTCACCAGATCTTTTAATGGTAGCGTTAACAGAAAGTTTTACATCCACTTCAGGAAATTTTTCATCCCAATGATCTTTTACCTTTTTCCATTGCTCTGGATATTTCTGATGAAATCTTCTACCAAAACCAACGACATCTGCTTGATACTCTTTTTGAATCTTTTCTAAAGTTTTACTAATTCGGTCACGCAATTTATTTTCCAATCCTTTTTCAAGTTTTGTAATGACATCTTCTTGAAGCAGACTTAGGAAAGTTTCATTTTGGATTATGGAAGCTGCAACTTGAATTTGGATATTCATAATCCATTGGTTATTAATAATTTGCGGCTTAAATCTGACGCTTCCAGATGTCGGCATCATTATTACTTCATTTTCATTTTCTTCTGGTTTTATGGAAACAGTACTTTTTTGTATTTTTCTTGATAACCATAAGAGTCCTCTTGTTTCTTCTAAATCAATATTTCCAATCATTTTATCTTTTTTAAAAATAGCAGTTCCTACAATCGTTGGAATTGTTTCATACGATTTACGTGCATATTCATCGGATTTCAATCTTTTAATATAAGGCAAAGAAAAACTTTGACTTGCTTCTGTTAAGTCTTTAGAGATATCGCTTAATGTTGTGTCAACCCCAACTTCTTGATGCTGCGAAAATTTTGATAATACTTCTCCAGAATATCGCTCTAAGGGAGGAATTAACTTAAGTAGATTAGAAGCTTTTCCTTCACTTACATACAGATTAGAATTGATCCTTGGGGCGGGGTGACGGATTAAAAAGTCCAGTTCCTTTCGTATACCAGTTTTTGCTAGATCTTGACCAAAAATGAAAATTTTACATTGTCCCCAAAACAATTTTCTAGGGATATTCGTTTGCAATACAGAAATTGCTTCAGCTAAGTTCTTTCCAATCCCTTCTCTTACAAAAGTAGAACCAAGGCTTGGATCTTCTCCAGATTCCCCACTTGTAATGGTCCGAGGTATAAATATTTGAACAGAAACTTTCACTTTATGATTTTCCTCAGAATCAATTGCTGCTGCAGTTATAATCGCAAGGTTTTGGATCTCTATACTGTCCCAACAACCAGATAAGATGAATACAGGTAGCAGTATCACAAGTAACGTTCTTTTCATGAAAAGTTTTCACCCCATCTTTTCCTCAATAGCGCTATAATAAGTAGGAGAAGAGGGATAATTGTTTGAAAGGTCACTAAATAAAATGGTAACACTTTATAAATAAAATTAGTTAATGTAGCAAATCTTGGAATATCCCAATAACTAAAATGCAGGATGACCAAACTAAGAGGGTAGACAATAATTTGATAATTGTTTAGTCGAAACAATTGTGCTAAGGCTATGCTAGCTGCATATAAAAAAACAGTAATTTTAACAAAGCTTCCTAAAACCCATGAAGCTGTTACTGCAATTTCAAAATTTTGGAAAAAACCTAAAAAAGATATGGATTTAATAATGGAATAAACGGGATAAAATTTGTTTGCTGCAGTCATTCCTAGTATGGTAAGAATAAAGAAATTAACAATAATCAGATCTACCATTACCAAGAAGACGGTTTTAATCCCTGCCTTTAAACTTCCATTTTGATTTTTGAGGAAGGGTAATAAAAATGCTAGAAGGAAAAACTCACTAAACCATGACTGATGCACAAATGCACCTTTTAACACAGGGATGAATCCATTTTCCATAAATGGGAGTAAATAACTTAAATCAATGTCTTTTATTAAAAGAAGTAAAACACTCAAAGTACTCATATAAAGTGTCGTGCAGATAACTGCTGTCCTAGCAATCACTTCCAGACCACCACGGACAGCTAAAGCTGCGGTAAACAATAACGATATTGCTAATACGATTCCTGGAGTTTGAGGCATGACTTCTGTTTTTAAGAAATCTGTATATTCCCGTATGATGATACCAGATACTTGGATATAAAATAATACAAAAATTAAGCCCATTAATTTTCCAGCATATTTGCCAATAATTTTTTCAAAGTATTGTATAGGAGTTTGATTTGGGTACAATTTATGGAGTTTCCAAACAATAAACACCGTTAAGAAACCATTCAATGAGCCTATAATTGGTGTCATCCACATATCGTGCCCTGCAAATTTTGCGTCTATTGAAGGAATCGAGAGAATCGCAGTTGCAATAATGGTGGGTAACATGATAAAACTAACTTGACTCTTATTTATTCTTCCAGTTTCTATCATTGCAAAAATTCAACTCCAATTTTGACAACATATTGAATACAAAGCTATTGCTTTTCCCTTTTGGAAGGTTTCAGGTTATCTTTTTGTCTTTTCGGGTTAAACTGACCAGTTAGATGTGGTCTTAAATTAAATTTCCATAATGGATAACGAAACAATGTATCTCTAGTAGCATTTTTTTGTAAAGTAACGATTGGACTTAAATAAGGTAATCCAAAAGATCTTAATTTGGATAAATGTATAATTAAAATAATAAATGAAAGCATTACTCCAATTAATCCTAAAAAACCAGCAATAAAAATATTAGGAAATCTTAGTAAACGTATAGCAAGACCTATTGAATAACGTGGTACTAAAAAAGATGAGATCCCAGTGATACTAACGACAATAAGCATAGGTGCAGATACAATGCCTGCTTGTACAGCTGCCTGACCAATGACTAGTGCACCTGCGATACTAACGGCTGAACCAATTTGTCTTGGTAAACGTAATCCTGCTTCTCTTAGAGCTTCAAAAGCAAGTTCCATTATAAAGGCCTCTACAATAGCTGGAAAAGGAATCCCTTCTCTTGAAGAGGCAATGCTTAACATTAAATCCATAGGTATCATTTCTTGATGGAATGTTGTCACTGCAACATAGATAGAAGGGAAATAGATTGCCACTCCTAAAAATACATAACGTAGAATACGTATTAATGTCCCGATTAAAAAGCGCTCATAATAGTCTTCTTGGGACTGAAATAAACTAAAGAAACTTACTGGTGCTATTAGGGCAAGAGGACTTCCATCAATTAATATAGCAGCACGACCTTCAAGTAAGTTTGCTGAAATAACATCGGGACGTTCACTATATAAAACTTGAGGAAATGGTGAATACGGATTATCCTCTATAAATTGTTCAATATAGCCGCCTTCTAAAATACCATCCACTTTAATTCGTTTTAAGCGATTTTCAATTTCTTTAATTAACGTGTTATCTACAAGCCCTTCAATATAAGCAATAATAACTCTCGTTTTTGTATACTTACCAATATTTACAGATTTCATTTTGAGTGCAGGGTCTTTTATAATACGGCGTATTAAAGCTGTATTAATATTTATTGATTCTGTAAACCCCTCTCTTGGTCCACGAATTCCTGTCTCTGCAGATGGCTCTTCTATTTGACGGGTTTCGTATTTTTCAATTCCTAATACATATGCATCAATTTGACCATCGATTAATATAATCGGATTACCAATAGAAATTGAATCAATACACGCTTTATAAGTATGAACTTTTTTTAATTTTGAAATGGGAATATTATTTTTTAAGGACTCGAAAACATCTGCCATTTCCGAATTCTGGTTCATTAGATTTTCTAAAACAAGTTCATCAAGTTTTTGTAAATCGCTTAAACCTTCAATGTAAATGATAACGGCTTCAGTATTCCCAATAGTAAATGAACGAAAGATGACGTCACTACTGTCCTTGTAAAGGGAGGAAAAATAATCTATATTATTTTTTAATTTATTTGATAACGGTATTGCTTGAGATAGCCGCTTTTTAACTTTTACTTTTCGGTGAATCTGTTTTTTTATAAAAGTCACCTTCTTTCCCCCTTTACCAATGCTATCTATAAATTGCCAAATTTTATAAAAAATATTCATTTATGAAGGGAATTACAGAATAATTTGCAGATTTTCCTAAAATTTTACGTTTATATTTTATTTTTTTCATTATACTAATAAATGTATGGAACAAAGGGTTCCACATTTTATTTATTTAGGAGGATTTAAATGGCAACAGGAACAGTAAAATGGTTTAATGCAGAGAAAGGATTTGGATTCATTCAACAAGAGGATGGATCAGATGTATTTGTACATTATTCAGCAATTCAAGGAGAAGGCTTCAAAACACTAGAAGAAGGTCAAAGTGTGAGCTTTGATATAGAAGAAGGTCAACGCGGACCACAAGCCGTTAATGTACAAAAACTATAGATTCTTTAGATGCTCTAAAGAATATAGCATGAAGGCTGTAATAAAACATAGATCATCTATTCTAAAGAATAGGTTGATTGTTTATACAGCCTTCTTTTATTTAGATAGTTATTTACGATCGTTAATACTCACCATTACGGATATATTAGACCTATCATTTTTTGAATTTTGGTGTTTTTTTCCATTGATTAAAACGAAATGAAACAGTATACTTTAAGTGAACATTCAAATTGATCCTATATAAAAATGTGCACAACAAAGGTAGCGGATGTCGACAGGACATCCTTTTTTATTTCTAAAAAAATATCAGAAAAATTAAAAAATAAAATTGTTGAAAACATCCTATATTTTTACTTTCTTTTGCGTTACAATTATATTAGTTTCATAATTTTATAGGGAAATTTTACATAATCTTGAAATATATGTAACTTTTATTATGAAAAAAATGTCTATATATGTAGTATGATGGAAATGTGGGGGACAGCATGAGACAATCGAGAGTTAAAAAGCACGAAAGAAAAAAGAAGAGTCTTAGAGAATTAGGTGTCTTGGTTAGTGTAATTTTTTTAACTTTAAGTTTTTATTTTATTTTTGTATACGATGGATCGATGAATCAAGCAAAAGGAGAAAGCAACAAATTGCCAGATCAATCTGTATTAGATACCAATTCTAATGAAGAAGAAGTTGATATTGAAAAACAAAACTCCGAAGATTCAACGGAAGCGGATGTTGTTGAATCAGAACATACAGAAGAAATGCTGAAATCAAAAAAAGAACGAGAAAAGAAACTAAAAGAGGACGAATCCAAAAAGAAAAAAACGGTAAAAAAAGAACAAAATACAACTGGTGAAAAAAAAGTATATTTAACATTTGATGATGGTCCCCGAGATATCACAATGGATATCCTTAATTTACTTGATGAATATAATGCAAAAGCAACCTTTTTTATGTTGGAACCACATATGAAACAATATCCGGACGTTATTAATGAAATGATTAAACGTGGTCATTCCGTTGGGGTCCATAGTGTAACACATGATAAAAATAAAGTATATGCATCGAGTAAATCGATAGTTAATGAAATGACAGTCGCTAAGAACACCTTGGAAGAATTGACAGATGTTGAAAGTCATTTAATGCGTGTTCCTTACGGTTCTGTTCCGCACATGACACCTGAATATATTCTTGCGGTGGAAAATGAAGGTTTTATTATGTGGGATTGGAATATCGATAGCTTGGATTGGAAACTAGGTGATGGTTCATATGTGAATCATACAATCGATCAATTAGAATCTTTTGACAAAAATGAACCAATGGTCATATTAATGCATGACCGGAAAACAACAGTTAAGCATCTGGAAAAACTACTCAAATATTTGCAGGAAAACAATTATGATATGCTTGCAATTAATGAATCAATGACACCTGTTCAGTTTATCCAGTAAGTGTGAATTTTTTAGCTTTCATCCCCCTTACAGTAATCATTTGGACTTTTTTATTATAATGTTTACTGTAAGGGGGATATTTGATTTAGAGTATTAATTTTTTTCTGGTCGAATACCGATCATGCAAACAAGGATACATATGACACTCATAGCTGATAATATATAGAAAGTCCATCGTTCAGGATATTTTAATAATATGGCAATAATAGGTGGGCCTAAAGCAACCCCTATAAATCGCATGGAGCTATAAAATGAAGATATTGTACCCCTTGAAGCATCCTCAATTCCTTCAGTAATTAATGCATCTAAACAAGGTAGACCAACTCCAATACCAATACCGGATACAAAAAATAACCCGATATTAATCCAAAGATTATGGAAGAAACTGATGGCGCAAATACTGCCAGCGATCAGAAATAGACCAACTAAAGTCCACCGTTTCATTACTTTTTTGCTATCCTTTAATAATTTACCTGTAATGTAAGAAGATAAACACAAGGATCCAAGAGGAATTGCTAGAATTAAACCTTTTCCAACACCATTTATACCATATTCCATTTCCAATCTTGATGATAAGAAGAACAAGAAACCAAACAAAATAAACATAAGCATACCGCCGATAAAAAAGACCGAGTTGAGCCAGCGACTATTATATTTGAATGTTTTTTTCGTTTCAGTTAAGAACTGTTTAAAATTAGGCGGGTCTTTAACATTCGGACTTTTAACTAAAAAGATCATCATTAAAAGGGAAATAAAACAAAAGATTGGAATCGATACAAATGGTAAATACCAAACAATGCTCGCTAAAAAAGCCCCTGCAATCGGACTTAATACTTTACCGAGCGTATTGGCCGTTTCAACGATACCAAGTGATGTGCTGACACTTTCAGGTTTGCGGAACATATCACCTACAAGAGGTAGGACTATTGGAAAGGCACCGGCAGCACCGAGCCCTTGAAGAATTCTACCGACTAGGATAAGCCAAAAACTTTGCAAATACCATGCAGCGAGCGCAGAAATAAGACCTCCAATGCCGGTGATAATTAAACTTGGTATAATCACTTTTTTTCTACTCCATTTATCTGAAAGGTAACCAGCAATTGGAATTAAAATAATGGCTACAATGGAATATACTGTAATCAATAAACTAGTTTGAAAAGGTGAGATATTAAGTTCTCTCTCCATTATTGGTAGTACTGGAATCAACATTGAATTTCCTAATGTCATAACGAGCGGAATAGATGCGATCGAGAATATTGCCCATCGTTTTTCCGCTATTTCTCGATTCCGTTTCTTTTTCTTTTTCTCATCATCAGATTCGTATTTTTCCCATAAAGTTCCAGTCACATCCATTTGCGATTTCTCCATTCATTATGTTTATATGTCTATTATGAGACTTTTATCAAAATTAAATTGATGGAAAAACTTGTACAATCAGGAATAATGATTCGAATCCACCGTTAAAATTTTTTTGAATATCTTATATAATGTAAAAAGAGTGTACTAAATTATGGAGGTTTTCCTGAGTGAACATTGAGGACAAGATATATGAAGAATTAAGTTTTGTATTTGATCCAGAATTTGGTGTCAGTATTGTTGATTTAGGCTATATTTATCAACTCT
>CADBNU010000075.1 GCA_902796085.1 Heyndrickxia coagulans | reverse complement strand
TGGTTGCTCCTAATTTGAAATTAATTCAAGAAGGATGTGTCGCTTCAAGTGACTTTTTTACTTTATTAGAAAGAAAGCCAAAAATGGATTTGTCAGGAACTCAAAAACCTCCGAGAGATGATATAAAGGGTAGAATTGAATTCAAAGATATATCATTTATCTATCCTTCAGATGTAAAAAAAAGAAAAATTTTAAATGGACTCAATTTAGTTATGGAGCCTGGTCAAAAAGTGGCTCTAGTTGGAGAATCAGGGTGTGGAAAAAGTACTACTATTAACTTAATTGAAAGACTATATGAACCTGCTGAAGGAGAAGTGACAATAGATGGTATTAATGTCAAAGATTTTGATATAACATATCTGAGAAATTTAATAGGGTATGTTCAACAAGAACCTGTTTTATTCAATAAAAGTATAAAATATAATTTAATATTTGGTAGAGATGAATATTGTAAAACTTTAGGAGATCCTGATGAATTAATGAAAAATGCTGCGAGTGATGCATCTGCAAAAGGATTCATTGAAATGAAGCAAGAAGGGTATGACTATGTTGTTGGAATTAAAGGAGGTAAATTATCAGGGGGTCAAAAACAAAGACTAGCTATTGCAAGAGCAATATTATGCAAGCCAAAAATTCTTATATTAGATGAAGCCACGAGTGCTCTTGATAATAAAAGTGAAAAAGAGGTTCAAGCAGCTTTGGATGAAATAAATAATAATAATAGCATAACAACAATTATAATTGCACATAGGTTGTCTACTATAAAAAATGCAGATGTAATATATGCATTGAAAAATGGAAAAGTTGAAGAATTTGGAACACATGAAGAATTGCTGCAAAAAGGTGGGTATTATGCGAATTTAGTTAAATCTCAAATTTCAAACGAAGAACTAACATCTAAGGAAGAAAATATTACACCTTTGCAAAGAAAAGCCACTTCAATAATGTCTGAAGGACGTAAAAAAGAATTGAAAAAAATGATCAGACAATCTTCAATTTATAGTAGTAACCTCAACTTTGAAGTAAAATTAAAAAAGGTTCAAGAAAAACCAAAAACAAAGGTGCGTCAAGGTGAGTTATATAATTTATTGGGAGATAGTAAATGTCGATTAATTGTAGGAGCAATTGCATCATTTATAGGAGGAGCAGTACCCCCAGTGCAAGGGTTTATATTGTCAAAATCAATTAATACTTTAACTGACACATCTGATATTGAAAAAATAAAAGATGATGGATTATTTTGGTCTTTAATGTTTTTAGTTATTGCAGTGGCAAATGGTTTGGCAATATTTATAAAATTATGGTGTTTAGAATCAATAGGAAGTATAATAACATGCAAAATGAGAAAATTAGTTATAAGTAAATATTTGACATTACATATTGGGTTTTTTGATGAAGATGATAATGCACCAGGAGCATTATTAACAAGGTTATCTATTGACACGACATCGTTAAGTAGTATAGTAACTTCGGTAATAGGAGATTTTGTAGGTGCGGCAGGAACAGCTATAGTAGGTTTAACATTGTCGTTTATTTTTTCATGGCGATTAACATTAATAGCTTGTTGCTTCTTACCCTTTATAGTATATTCATTTATCATAATAAATAGAACAAGAAGAGGAGGAAGAGATGAAGATAAATTAATAGATATTGAAGCAGGAAGTGTTTTATCTGAGTGTGTTATTAATACAAAAACAATTTATTCTTTTAATTTCCAAGAAAAAGCAATTCAAATGTATTTGGATATATTAGAAGATGCAAAATCGAGGTATTTAATAGACTCTTTGGCAAAAGGTTTCTTTTTAGGTTTAGGGGTATTTGCAATGTTTGCAAGTAATGCAACTGTATTTCATTATTCGGCGGTCTTTATAATAGATGGCAAATTGAGCTACAACAAAATGAATCAAGCCTTAAATGTGGTTTCAATGACAACTTCTGGAATTTCACAAGGTTTGTCGGGAATCACTCAATATTCTAATGGTAAAAAGGCATTCCAAAGTGTTTTCAATACTATGGACACCGAAACTTTAATTGACCCAACTGAAGAGGCCAACAAAGGAAAAATCGAGCCGAGCGATTTGAAAGGAAAAATTGAATTTAGAAAAGTTGTTTTCGCTTATCCTACGAGACCTGAACAAAAAATATTAAAGGGTATATCGTTTGTCATTAACCCAGGTCAATCGAGTGCGTTCGTTGGATTTTCTGGTTGTGGGAAAAGTACAGCAATTCAATTAATAGAACGTTTTTATGACCCTGATGAAGGGGAGGTTTTGATAGATGACGTTAATATAAAAGAATACAACTTATATCAACTTAGAAAAAAAATTGGTTTAGTAAGTCAAGAACCTGTTTTATTTAAAAGAAGCGTTTATGAAAACATTTTATATGGAAGATTAGATGCAACTAAAGATGAAGTTTATACTGCGGCGAAAAATGCGGTGATTGAAAAGTTCTTTAATAAAAAGGAAATGGGAACAAAAGAAGACCCTGTTTCAGGAGGAGAAAAACAAAGACTGGCAATAGCAAGAGCGTTTTTAAAAAATCCAGTTATTTTATTATTAGATGAAGCAACCAGTGCTTTAGATAAAGAAAGCGAAATTGAGGTTCAAAAAAGTATTGATAT
>CADBNU010000074.1 GCA_902796085.1 Heyndrickxia coagulans | reverse complement strand
GGCTTCATATGAGCCAAATATTTCTTCAATTTCTTGAATAAATGAGTCCGTTATATTTCCAGCTACAGAGATAACAACATTCTCAGGTGTATATGTACTGTGAATATATTGTTTTAACATATCATTGGTAAAAGATTGTAATGTTTCTTCCGTTCCTAAAATTGGATAACCTAAAGGATGATTTTCATAAATCGCTTTACTAAGTAAATCATGGACGATATCATCTGGTGTATCTTCATACATTTTTATTTCTTCAAGTACAACTTTTCTTTCTTTTTCCAATTCTTTTTCATCGAAAACTGAATTAAAGAACATGTCTGAAAGTACTTCTAACGCATAAGATGCATGGGTATCTAATACTTTCGCATAAAAACATGTGTATTCCTTAGATGTAAAGGCATTCACTTGCCCACCGATACGATCAAAGCTTTCCGCAATTTCTTTAGCAGAACGTGACTTCGTCCCTTTGAAAAACATATGTTCAATAAAATGAGAAATTCCATTTATTTCCGGGCTTTCATTGCGTGAACCAGTCTTTACCCAGATTCCAATCGCTACAGATCGTAATATCGGCATTTCTTCTAGTATGATGCGAACACCATTTTTGCAAGTATATTTTTTTATCAAGTATATTTCCTCCTAATGTTGTTTTTTTAAACTTCGAACAAATTAATTCATAATTCTCTTTTCATCTAACAAGTTAGAAATGGTTCCTAAACGATATCCTTCATCTTTTATTTTTGTTAATAATGTATCCAGTGCTTTAGAAGTTGATTCAGTTGGGTGTGCAAGAATAATTGCACCATTGTGAAGTTGTTTTGTCACACGTTGTATTAATGTTTGTGGAGGAGGATCTTTCCAATCAATCGTATCAATTGACCACATAATCGTTTCCATATTCATATCATGAGCAATCTTGACAACCTGATCATTGTAACTACCGCTAGGAGGTGCAAATAAGGTTGGTGTTTTCCCAATCGTTGCTTTAATAATTTCATTTGTATCATGCAATTGTTTTTTTATTTTTTCTGCACTCAACTGTTTCATATCTGGATGAGAATATGAATGATTACCTATTTCGTGCCCACCTTCGTAGATCATACGAACAAAATTCGGATTTTCTTTCGCCCATCTGCCCTCGATAAAAAAAGTAGCATACACACTATGCTTTTTCAATGTAGCTAAAATTGATGAAAGATATTCATTACCCCACGCAACATTAAATGTAATGGCTATCATTGGCTTTTCTGGGTGTCCTTTAAAAATAGGAGATGCTGGTAAATCTTTAAGGTGAACTTTTGGTTTAATTTGTTCAAATACCAATTCTTCTTCTACGAAAACGCCATCATCTCTCATATTTTCAAAGGATGCGTTAATATTAACTGCAATTCCATTATAACCTGGAATTTTTTTCCACACCTTATCAATTTTAGCATCTTGAGGTGGAATTTCATACTCAGACGCTTTCTTTTCAATTTCGGAATATAGACTATCTTTACTAGCTGAAACATCTATTACATCTGATCTTAACTTTTTAACGTATTTAGTAGTAAACGGATTTTGAACAATAAAAAAAGCAATAATTGGAATAAGTAATAGAAGTACGATGCGCATTATCGGAAATTTTTTCATAAACATTCCTCCCTAAATCATAATATGTACAAATGGGACAAGATAGAACGTTTATGAAAAAACAGATTTTTATTGTTCAACAAATCACATAATAATTTATAATATTAAAAACGGACCTTACTCTAAATGAGAAAGTCCTGTCATTATGGATTTTATGGGGTGATCCAAAAGGATTTCCCCATTCATTCTATTGATTTTATTCTCGCAAAATTATTGATTGTTCTTCTTTTGTTCCCGTAATACAGCTTTACGAGATAAATTTATACGCCCTTGTTTATCAATATCCGTTACTTTAACTAATATCTCATCACCGATCGATACAACATCTTCCACTTTTCCAACACGTTCCTCTGCAAGTTCGGAAATATGAACAAGTCCATCTTTACCACTAAATATTTCAACAAAGGCACCGAATTTTTCAATTCGTTTTACTTTACCAAGATAAATTTGACCCACTTCAACTTCACGAACGATATTTTCAATAATTTTTCTTGCTTTATCGTTTGCAGATTGATCAACCGATGAAATATACACTGTACCATCTTGTTCAATATCGATTTTAACACCAGTTTCTTCAATAATTTTTTTCACATTTTTCCCACTTGGTCCTATGACATCACCAATTTTTTCTGGATTAATATGCATTGAAGTAATTTTCGGTGCATAAATTGATAATTGTTTCCGAGGTTCGCGAATGGTCGATAACATGTGTTCAAGTATTTCCGCACGACCTTTTTTCGCTTGTTCCAATGCTTCTTTAATAATTTCCCTTGTTATACCTTCAATTTTTATATCCATTTGTAATGCTGTAATACCTTTAGACGTACCAGCAACTTTAAAGTCCATATCACCTAAGTGGTCTTCCATCCCTTGAATATCAGATAAAATGGTGTAATGTTCACCAGACATAACAAGTCCCATTGCAATTCCTGATACTGGAGCTTTAATCGGAACACCTGCATCCATTAAAGCAAGGGTCGAACCACAAATGCTAGCTTGTGATGAAGATCCATTCGACTCTAAAACTTCAGATACAAGACGGATCGTGTATGGAAAGTCCTTTTCAGACGGGATAATTGGTTCTAATGCACGTTCCCCTAATGCACCATGACCGATTTCTCTTCTACCTGGAGATCCCATGCGACCAGTTTCACCGACTGAAAATGGTGGGAAGTTGTAATGATGCATAAACCGTTTCGATTCTTCTAGTCCGATTCCGTCCAAGATTTGAACATCACCAAGCGCACCTAGTGTACATACACTTAAAGCTTGCGTTTGTCCTCGCGTAAATAAACCGGAACCATGAGCCCGTGGTAAAATCCCGACAGCAGAAGAAAGTGGTCGTATCTCATCAACTTTTCGACCGTCTGGGCGAATCTTTTCAACTGTAATTAAACGACGTACTTCTTCTTTTACAATTTTATCTAACACATGATGAACTTGTTTAATCGTTTCTTCATCCGCTTCTTGTTCTTCATACTTTGTCAAAACTTTTTCTTTGACTGCATTAATTGCATCTTCCCGCGCATGTTTTTCTTGTACTTGAATTGCTTCAATCATTTCTTTTTCGCAAAGTCCACGAACTGCTGATTCAATTTCAGAATCAATTTCAAATAAGGTAACTTCCATCTTTTCTTTACTGCACGCTTTAACAATTTCTTCTTGGAAGGCAATCAGACGTTTAATTTCTTCATGGGCAAACATAATGGCATCTAACATTGTTTCTTCTGATACTTCATTTGCACCAGCCTCAACCATGTTTATGGCATCTTTTGTACCAGCAACGGTTAAATGCATTTCACTTCTTTCCGCCTGTTCAACAGTTGGGTTTATCACGAATTCACCATCCACTAATCCTACAACAACGCCTGCAATAGGACCTGAAAACGGAATATCTGAAATGGATAAAGAAACGGAAGCACCGAGCATAGCAGCCATTTCCGGTGAACAATCTTGATCCACACTCATGACCATTGCTACAACTTGTACTTCATTACGGAATCCATCTGGAAATAACGGACGGATTGGTCGGTCAATTAAACGAGATGAAAGTGTAGCATGTTCACTTGGTCTACCTTCCCGTTTTATAAAACCACCAGGTATTTTACCTACAGCATATAATCTTTCTTCATAATTCACTGTTAGTGGAAAGAAGTCAACGGCTTTCGCTTCTTTTGAAGCGGTTGCTGTAACAAGTACAGCACTTTCTCCGTAACGAATTAGACAAGAACCATTTGCTTGTTTAGCAAGTTGTCCAATTTCAACAACAAGTGGACGTCCTGCCCATTCGAAGGAAAATGTTTGTTTTTCACTCTCCATAAAAATAATATCTCCTTTCTTAATCATACAAAAACATTTAAGATCTTATTATGTATTGTAAGCAATACAGGATTTCTCAAACGATAAGTTTTTGGTATATATATATTTTGACATATTTACTCGTATTTTTAATTATGTAATTTAAGTAATTTAAAAATTTGCTAACAAAAAAGCGGGAAAATTCCCGCTTTTGTTTTATCTGCGTAGTCCTAGTTTGTTAATTAACTCACGGTAACGTTGTACGTCTTTATTACGCAAATAAGCTAATAGATTACGACGTTTACCAACCATTTTCATTAAACCACGACGAGAATGGTGGTCTTTTTTATGAGTTTTTAAATGCTCATTTAAAAGGTTGATCTTTTCTGTTAGGATAGCAATTTGAACTTCTGGAGAACCAGTATCTCCTTCATGAGTTCTGTATTGCGCAATAATCTCATTTTTACGTTCTTGTGTCAAAGCCATTGATGTTCACCTCCTATTTATTCAACATCCCCTCAACCTAGCAAATCGTCGGAGTAGTCGAAATGCCAAGCAAAGGTTCATATCACGGTATTAAGAATACTATTTTTTTCGTTAATTTGCAAGTCTAAATTTAGAAATCAATATATCTAAATATAGTTTAACCAAACGAACACAAACTCAGACATTAAGAACTTACTTGGTTAAAATAATTTCTTGTTTCTTGTACATCTTGTTTGATTTGTTCAATCAATGCTTCAATTGAGTCAAATTTCAATTCATCACGTAAGTATTTTCGCCATTCTAAAATGACACTTTGACCATAAATATCATCATCGAAATCGAGTAAATATACTTCAACAAATCTTTTTGTTTTTTCATCGTTAAAAGTAGGATTATATCCTATACTTGCAACACCGTTAACCCAAGTACTATTGACATATAACCTTACAACATATACACCGTTTTTTGGATAAATATAACGATCATCAATTTGTAGATTGGCTGTAGGAAATCCTAATTTTCTTCCCCGCTTTTCTCCATGGATAACATAGCCTTCCATCGTATAATATCTTCCTAAATAATGTTTCGTTTCTTCCACGTTACCTTCGGAAATAAGTGACCGTATAATGGTTGAACTGATTTTATTATTATTTTTTGTTACTTTCTCAACAGTCGTAGCTTTAAAATGACCTTTGCCATGTTGTTCAATCGTTTTCATCGTACCTTTACCAAATTTACCATATGTATAATCAAACCCAGCTGTTAGATGTTTCACGTTCAACTGAATAATATAATTATCAATAAAATCTTCAGGCAAAAATGAGGCGAATTCCCTCGTAAACGGTACAATAAATAAATAGTCAATTCCGAGCTCTTCTATCCTTTTTATTTTTTCATCAAGTAGTGTGATGTATTTTACGTTTTCTGGATGTTTACTAAGTACTTCTTTTGGTGAAGGATCAAAGGTCATAACGGCACTTTTCCAATTGTTCTCGTCAGCGATTTTTTTAGCTGTTAAAATCACTTGTTGATGCCCAATATGTACACCATCAAAAAAACCGATGGCAAGAGAGAGTGGTGGTAGATCTTTACTCGTTAATTTATTTGGTATTTCTAATCTTATGACTTTCACTGTTTTACGCACCTTTCATTATTCGAAGACTAAAACTCGATCAGGCTTCATCATTCCAACTTTTGTTGGATGTTGCTTATATATAGCAATAACTTTTCCTTGATAGATTATGGCTATAGGGCCTTCGTAATTTTCGAATGGTTCCGGAATGGGAAGTACCGCTCCATTTCTTACTCTACTAGCTAATGTATCATGAATTTCTAATTTCGGCAATTCATTTAGAGCGACTTCGATTGGTAACAAAAGATCATCTATATTATCCGTATCCAATTTATCTTCGATTTCGGTAAAGGTAAAACAGTCCTGTTGTCTAATACCTGCTGAAGCAATACGAACCAGATTTGACATATGAGCAGGATAACCCAGTTGCTCGCCGATCATTACCGCTAACGTTCGGATATATGTTCCTTTACTACAATTAACTTTAATTGAAAATCGAATGGTATCCCCAGTAAATATTTCCTTATCATCTAATAAGGTTAGTTCATATATTGTGACGCGCCTTTTCGGTCTTTCAACTGAAATTCCTTCTCGTGCATATTCATACAATCGTTTCCCTTTTACTTTTACCGCAGAAAACATTGGTGGAATCTGTTCAATTTCTCCTGTTAGTTGATTAAGCACTGCTAGTAATTCATCACGTTTTATAGGTTTAGCGATTTTTTTCTGTTTAACAACTTCTCCGTCCGCATCTTCAGTTGTAGTAGAAACACCAATCGTTACTTCTCCAATGTAACTTTTTCCTGCGTCTGTTAAATATTGGACTACTTTTGTAGCCTGTCCTACACAAATTGGTAAAACACCCGTTACATTTGGATCTAATGTTCCTGTATGTCCAACCTTTTTCGTTTTCAACCATTTTCTAATTTTCATGACACAGTCGTGGGATGTCATGCCAGCTGGCTTCCATAATGGAAGAATACCATTTAATTCTTTTTTCTCTTGCATAAAATTACCGATCACCTCACTTGAAAAAAAGGGCTGACTCAAAGTCAGACCCTACAAAGTTTATTCATCTTCTTTATTTTCTTCACGCTGAATTTGATTTAGTAATGTCTCAATCCGATTTCCATAATCAATCGATTCGTCAAATTCAAAAAAGATTTCAGGTGTTTTACGAAGTCTGATCCGCTTCCCTATTTCAGAACGGATAAATCCTTTCGCCTTTGATAGGCCAATTAACGTTTCTTCTTTTTTCTTATCGTCTCCTAGAACCGAGATAAAAACCGTTGCTTGTTGAAGATCTCCACTTACTTCCACATCTGTCACTGTTACAAATCCAACTCTAGGATCTTTAAGTTTGCGACTAATGATATCACTTAATTCCTTTTTCATTTGTTCGCCAACTTGTTTTGACCGAATAGACAAATTCATCACCTCTAAATTAAAGCCACTCAATATGAGTTAACGTTCTTTCTATCTCTGGAAAAGAGTCAATTAATGTTAATGTTTTTTGAAACTCTTGTTCCGCTATTACTTTCGATGAGGCTACGGTCACTATTTTGATCGTTGTCCGTTGCCAAACGTTTTGATAATCCGTTTCTGCTATAGATACATTAAATTGATTACGAATTCTCGCCATAACACGTTTTAAAACTGAACGTTTTTCTTTTAATGATTGGGCATCATATATTAAACATTCAATTTCAGCGGCCAAAATCATTTCGGTGTAACTTCCTCCATTATATATGCTTCAATGATGTCTCCTTCTTTAATATCATTAAAGTTTTTAATGGTTATACCACATTCATAACCTTGGGCCACTTCTTTTACATCATCTTTATATCGTTTTAATGTATCAATTTCTCCTTCAAAAATAACAATTCCGTCTCGAATTAAACGAACTGAACTGTCACGCGTAATTTTTCCATCTGTAACATAAGAACCAGCAATCGTACCGACTTTAGATACTTTAAATGTCTGTCTAACTTCTACCTGACCAATGACTTTTTCTTCATATTCAGGGTCAAGTAAACCTTTCATCGCTTGTTCAATTTCTTCGATAGCTTTATAAATAATCCGGTGTAAACGAATATCAACATTTTCCTGCTCAGCCATACTTTTTGCATTTGGAGTCGGACGAACATTAAATCCAATAATGATGGCATTTGAAGCAGTTGCCAAAATGATATCAGATTCAGTAATCGCTCCAACACCATTATGAATAATATTTACTTTTACACCTTCAACATCAATTTTTTGTAATGATGCTGTTAATGCTTCAACAGTTCCTTGTACATCCGCTTTTACAATGATGTTTAATTCTTTAATATCGCCTTGTTTCATTTGCTCAAACAACTTATCTAGGCTAACTCGTGCTGTCTCATTACGTGTTTCTTGTAATGCTTTTTGGGCACGAGCTTCTCCTACTTGGCGAGCTGTTTTTTCATCATCAAAAACAACAAAACGATCTCCGGCTTGCGGAACTTCATGAAGTCCAGTAATTTCAACTGGAGTCGATGGGCCTGCTTCTTTAACTCGTCTTCCGAGATCATTGACCATCGCTCGAACACGGCCAAACGTATTTCCTACTACAATCGGATCTCCAACTTTTAACGTTCCATTTTGAACAAGTAACGTAGCAACAGAACCTCTTCCTTTATCAAGTTTTGCTTCAATGACTGTACCGTAGGCATTTCGATTTGGGTTTGCTTTTAACTCTTCCATTTCACTCACAAGCAAGACCATCTCTAATAATTGATCTATTCCTTCACCTGTTAAAGCAGAAATCGGAACAAAAATAGTGTCGCCGCCCCAATCTTCAGCAATTAATCCATGTTCAGTTAGCTCTTGCATTACACGATCCGGGTTAGCTGTCGGTTTATCAATTTTATTAACAGCAACAATAATTGGTACTTCTGCTGCTTTTGCATGGTTAATTGCTTCGACTGTTTGTGGCATAACTCCATCATCAGCGGCAACAACTAATATGGTTAAATCGGTAACCTTCGCACCGCGTGCACGCATTGTAGTAAATGCAGCGTGTCCTGGAGTGTCAAGGAATGTGATTTTCTTGCCATCGGACTCAATTTGATAAGCACCAATATGTTGTGTAATTCCACCTGCTTCGTCTTGTGTAACTTTAGAATGACGAATGGAATCTAAAAGTGTTGTTTTCCCATGGTCAACGTGTCCCATAATTGTAACGACAGGTGGACGTTCCGTTAATTCTTCAGGTGAATCTTCTGTAATGAAAGCCTCTAAATCGGACACATCTAAACTTACTTTTTCTTCTACTTCTACCCCATACTCACTTGCAATGAGTTCAATGGCATCTTTATCTAAGTCTTGGTTAATCGTAGCCATTACTCCTAGCATAAATAATTTTTTAATAATCTCAGATGGTTCACGATGTAATTTTTTCGCTAATTCGCCAACAGTAAGTGAATCTGTATACGTAATTTTTTTCGGTAATTCTTTTTCTTTTTTCGGAGCAGGATTTTGCGTAACTTGTTTTTGTTGATTATTTTTCTTATTTCCTGCTTTTCCTTTACCTTTATTTTTATTACGATTAAACGCTTTTTTCTCTTTTGATTTGAATTCTTGATCGTATTTTTTTCCTTCTTTTGTTTTAGGTGCTGTTTTCACTTTTTCTTTTGTTGGTGCAACCACATCATCTAATTCATCTTGATCAGCAATCACACCTGGTTTCACTTTTTTTGGAACAGGTTTCACTTTTGCTGGTGCTTTCTTAGCTGGTTTCATTTTTTGTGCTGGTTTATGATTCGCATGTTTATTATGAGAGTTTACTTGATGATTTGATTTTTCACGCTTATCATTTGAATTTTTATTTTCTTTTTCAGTTACAGGTTTCGTATAACCGAAGGATTGATCCAATTGTCGTATCACATTTTCTTCAATTGTCGTCATATGATTGGAAACTTCGATATTTAATTGTTTTAATTTTTCAATGACATCTTTACTGGTTAAATTATTTTTTTTGGCATATTCATATACGCGCATTTTTGTCATTGTTTCACCCCCATTGAATTTAATCGAGCAATTGTTTTAACTTATCAGAGAATCCTTTATCTAAAATTCCAATTACAACTCGTGCTTCTTTACCGATCGCATTCCCTAAAGTATATCTGTCTGATACTTGTTTAACGGGAATATTATAATAGTTACATTTATTTAAAATTGTTTTCATCGTGTTTTTGGAAGCATCATTTGCAAGTAGGACGAAATGAACACGTTGTTTTTGAATTTCTTTTGTTACTAGTTCTTCTCCGGTTACTAGTTTTCTAGCTCGATTTGCAAGTCCTAGTAAGGACAACCATTTTTCTTGTTTCATTATTTTGAAATGTTCTCCTTTTCAATGAAAGCTACAATTTCATCATAAAAACTTTCATCGATATCAGCTTGTAAATGCTGCTTTAATAGATTTTTTTGTTTTGCTTTTAATACTGCCTCTTTATCTTTTAACAAGTATGCGCCTCTTCCATTTTTCTTACCCGTTGGGTCAATGGATACTTCTCCTTCTTTTGATCTTACGATTCTTAAAAGTTCTTTTTTAGGATACATCTCACCTGTTGCAATACATTTACGCATCGGAATTTTTCTTTTTTTGTTCATGCCATATCACCTCTTATTTATCTTCATCGGTAATCGATTCATGAACAGAATCCGAATCTTTCTCCCACTCTTCAGCATCAACAGTAATATCATCAAGTGTTATTTCTGGAGAAAATAACGGTTCTTCAACAGGATAGATCCCTGCTTCCCTTGCATCAGATTCACTCTTTATATCGATTTTCCAACCTGTTAGTTTTGCAGCAAGGCGCGCGTTTTGACCACGTTTACCAATTGCTAAAGAAAGTTGATAGTCTGGGACAATTACTACTGTTGATTTTTCTTCTTCATTGACAATAACTTCTAACACTTTCGAAGGACTTAAAGCATTGGCGACAAATTCAACAGGATCCTTTGAATATTTAACAATATCAATTTTTTCTCCGTTTAATTCATCTACGACAGCTTGAACTCGAGACCCCTTTGGTCCTACACAAGCACCGACTGGATCTACTTCGGGATTATCAGAATGAACAGATATTTTAGAACGGTCTCCTGCTTCTCTTGCAACCGACATAATTTCTACGGTTCCATCAAAAATTTCAGGAACTTCTAATTCAAATAACCGCTTCAATAAGTTCGGATGGGTTCTTGAAATATAGATTTGAGGCCCTTTTGTCGTTTTTTCAACTTTTGTAATATAAACTTTAATTCGATCGTTATGATTATATTGTTCATTTGGCATTTGTTCACTTGTTGGAAGTAGTGCTTCAGCTCTCCCTAATGTCACATAGGCAAATCGATTATCTTTACGTTGGACAATGCCTGTCATAATGTCATCTTCACGATCGATAAATTCTTCATAAATGATGCCACGTTCAGCTTCTCTAACACGTTGAGTAACTACTTGTTTTGCCGTTTGTGCGGCTATTCTTCCAAAATCTTTTGGTGTAACTTCAATTTCAACAATATCCCCAATATCATAATTCGGATTTATTTTCCTAGCTTCATCAAGGGAAATTTCTAAACGAGAATCAAAGACTTCATCAACAACTTCTTTTCTTGCATATACATGCATAGAGCCTGTTGTTAAATTAAAATTCGTACGTACATTTTGTGCTTGATTAAAATTTCGCTTATAAGCTGATACAAGTGCAGCTTCAATAGCTTCAATAATAATATCTCTAGAAATTCCTTTTTCTTTTTCGAGCATATCTAAAGCATCTAACAATTCACTACTCATCAGTGGCATCCCCCTTTAATTTCCTCATACTATTAAGTGCCATTTTTATGAACTATGAAAATGAAATAGCTAACCGGGCAAGTGCTATTTTATCATAAGGTATTGAAACAATTTTTTTCCTTGTTTTTATTTTAATTTCAACTACGACTGTATCTCCATCAAACTCTTTTAAAATGCCTTCGAATATCTTTTCACCATCAATTGGCTCATATGTTTTCACATGTACATTTTTTCCTATCGCTTTTGTAAAATCAGAAGTTTTTTTTAAAGGACGTTCAGCCCCTGGGGATGATACTTCTAAATAATAATTGTGTGGAATCGGGTCGATTTCATCAAGTTTTTCACTTAAACGCTCACTTACGATACCACATTCTTCAATATCAACACCATCATCTTTGTCAATATAAAGACGTAAAAACCAATTTTGACCTTCTTTTACATATTCGATATCCACAATTTCTAAACCTAGTTCATTAACAATCGGCGTTGCCAATTGCTCAACAATTTCTGTTACTTTACTCATAAAGACCCTCCTTTCTGATTCTATTCGCATTAGAAAATACCATTTGCCCATTTTCCTTATAACGATATTATGTGTAGATTTTTAAGAATTACATCTTTACGTAATGGCAACTATGTACGTACGTTTTCCTGATTAAAAAATTTAGACAAAACTTAAAGAGTGAGGAATCCCCCACTCTTTTTTTAGTGACTATAAATTAGAATTACCAATAAAACTATACCATATCTGTTAATTTAATGCAATATCACAAGCATCCATGGGCTGTGAGTTCAAACTGACTTTAATAAATTTTAGAATAGAGATAACTGATTTTGATCTGGTAAACCTTCCAGCGCCCCGTGATTTTCTAAAAACTCCATAATGGTTTTAGATACTTTCCCTCTTTGTTGTAAGTCTTCTTTTGATAAAAATTCTCCTTCTTCACGGGCTCTTACGATATTATATGCAGCATTCGTACCTAATCCTGGAATCGCATCAAATGGTAAGATTAAAGCATCACCATCAATTTTAAACTCATGGGCATCTGATTTATAAAGATCAATCTTTTTAAAAGAATATCCACGTTCACACATTTCAAGCGCAAGTTCTAATACAGTTAATAAACTTTTTTCTTTCGGAGATGCATCTAAACCTTTTTCATAAATTTCGTTAAGCCGTTTACGTATTGCATTAGCACCACTTGTCATTACATCAATATCAAAGTCCTCTGCACGAACGGTAAAATATGTTGCGTAATATAACAGTGGGTGATGAACTTTAAACCATGCAATTCGTACGGCGTTTAAAATATATGCTGCAGCGTGAGCTTTAGGGAACATATATTTTATTTTTTTACATGAATCAATATACCAATCAGGAACATCGTGGGCTCGCATATCTGCTTCCATTTCTTCTGTTAAGCCACGACCTTTACGGACTGATTCCATAATTTTAAATGCTTTAGAAGGCTCTAACCCATAATACATTAACCCTACCATAATATCGTCACGACAACCAATAACATCTTTTAACGTACAAATGCCGTTTCGAATTAATTCTTGGGCATTCCCTAGCCAAACATCGGTCCCATGGGAAAGACCTGAGATTTGTAATAATTCCGAGAATGTCGAAGGATGAGTTTCCTCTAACATTTGACGGACAAACCGTGTTCCGAATTCAGGAATGCCGAGTGTACCGGTTTTACACATAATCTGTTCTTCAGTTACACCTAATGGCTCAGGACCACTAAAAATCCCCATTACTTCAGGGTCATCGGTTGGAATTGTTCTTGGATCTATGCCACTCAATTCTTGTAGCATCCGCAGAACCGTAGGATCATCGTGACCAAGAATGTCAAGTTTCAATACATTGGCATCAATGGAATGGAAATCAAAATGAGTAGTTCGCCACTCTGCACTTTGATCATCGGCTGGATATTGGATTGGTGTGAAATCATAAACATCCATATAATCTGGGATGACGATAATTCCTCCTGGGTGTTGACCCGTTGTTCTTTTAACCCCGGTCATGCCCATCGATAATCGTTCTCGTTCTGCGTTACGTAAATGAATATTATGATCTTCTTCAAAGCCTCTTACATATCCGTAAGCCGTTTTATCCGCAACAGTACCAATTGTTCCTGCTCGATACACATAATCTTCACCGAATAATACTTTCGTATAATTGTGAGCTCGTGGCTGATATTCTCCTGAGAAGTTTAAGTCGATGTCTGGTACCTTATCTCCATTAAAGCCAAGAAATGTTTCAAAC
Source organism: Heyndrickxia coagulans (assembly GCA_902796085.1). Taxonomy (GTDB): domain Bacteria; phylum Bacillota; class Bacilli; order Bacillales; family Caldibacillaceae; genus Pallidibacillus; species Pallidibacillus thermolactis. The sequence goes on along the minus strand of CADBNU010000074.1, from coordinate 35,617 downwards.
GGTATATCCTGTCCATCTTTATTATAAAACGTTCCACATTTTGGACATTGTTTATCAGGTAAGTCAAAACCACTACCAATGGAACCGTCTGTGATAAATTCCGAATGTTTACAATTTGGACATACATAATGCGGTGGCATTGGATTTACTTCTGTAATTTCCATCATCGTTGCAACAAAGGATGAACCGACAGACCCCCGAGAACCAACTAAGTAACCATCACTTAATGATTTTTTTACAAGTTCATGGGAAATTAAATAAATAACCGCGAATCCATTTCCGATAATACTTTTCAATTCTTTTTCCAAGCGTTTTTCAATTATTTCAGGAAGAGGATCACCATAAATTTTTTTCGCCTTTTCATAGCTCATATTCGTTACTTTATCTTCTGCACCTTCAATTTTAGGTGTATATAGTTGGTCACGGATAACTTGAATCTCTTCAATTGAATCAGCAATTTTATTCGTATTATGAACAACAATTTCTTTCGCCTTTTCTTCGCCTAAAAATTGAAAAGCTTCCAACATTTCATCCGTTGTTCGGAAATGTACATCTGGTAACTTCCAACGATTGAGTTGGTTAGCACCACCTTGCGAATTTATTAAAATTTTACGATATATTTTATCTCTTGGATGCAAATAGTGTACGTTTCCTGTTGCTACAACTGGAATGTTTAATTTATCGCCGACTTGAATAATTTTCTTTATCGTTTCTTCCAGTTGTTCTTCACTTTGAACGGTGTCATTTTCAATTAAATGAGCATACACAGCCTTCGGATGAACTTCTAAAAAGTCATAGAATTTCGCCACTTCTTCGAGTTCCTCGACGGATTTTTGTTGTGCTGTTTCAAAAACTTCACCTTTATCACATGCAGAGCCAACTAATATCCCTTCACGATACTCCATTAGCACAGATCTTGGGATACGTGGTACACGATAAAAATAATTCACATGGGACTCCGAAACGAGTTTAAATATATTTTTAAGTCCTACTTGATTTTGAGCAAGTAATGTTGCATGATATGGTCTACTTCTTTTGTAACTTGTATCACTTTTACTGTATTCATTTAATTCATCGAGGCATGTAATCCCTTTTTCTTTAGCCTCTTTTAATAGTTTTATAAGTATAAAGCCTGTTGCTTCTACGTCATATATTGCGCGATGATGCTGTGTCAGTTCTACATATAGTTTTTTTGCTAACGTATTTAATCGATGATTTTTCATATCAGGAAAAATAAATCTTGCTAACTCTAACGTATCAATTGTCGGATCGGTGTATTTTCCTTTTCCTATTTTTTGATACCCAACATTTAAAAAGCCTGTATCGAAGGAAGCGTTATGAGCAACGATGATGGAATCGCGACTCCAATCATAAAAGCGTTGTAACACTTCTTCAGGATCAGGAGCATCTTTTACCATATCATCCGTAATGCCTGTTAATTCAATTGTAAAAGCAGATAAAGGATGATGTGGATTAGCAAAAGATTCGAACTTATCAATGACTTCTCCATTCTTAATTTTAACTGCAGCAAGTTCAATTATCGTATTATAAACCGCTGAAAGACCTGTCGTTTCAACATCAAATACAACATATGTGGCGTCTTCTAAATTCCAATTAGTCGGATTATAGACGATTGGAACACCGTCATCAACAAGATTTGCTTCAACACCATAAATAACTTTAATTCCTTGTTTTTTTGCTTGTTTATAAGCTTCTGGAAAGGATTGAACAACAGCGTGATCAGTTATGGCTACTGCCTTATGCCCCCATTTGGCTGCCTGTGCAATTAAGTCACTCGCCGAAACTACAGCATCCATTTGGCTCATTTGAGTATGGGCATGTAGTTCAACACGTCTTTCTCCTTCTGGCGCGAGATCTTTTCGAATGCCCTTTGGTTTTATTTCATTAATATCGTTAGCCATTAAAACTAAATCTCTAACAAACGTATCATTTTGGACATTCCCGCGTACTTTAACCCACATACCTTTTTTTATACGGTTTAGTTTTTCTTTATCTTCCTTATTGTCTTTAGAAAACATTTTTACAAGAATGGAATTGGTATAATCAGTCATTTTAAATTCTAGTAATGTTCGACCACTACGCAATTCTTTCGTTTCACATGCAAAAATATAACCTTCAACAACGATCCTGCGCTCTTCTTCTGTAATTTCATTTAAAGTACGGTACTCTTGATCTCCTTGAATTGGATAACCAATGATAAGCGGACCTTGTTCCTCATTTTCTTCTTTGTTTTCAACAACAGGTTTTTGCATGTCCAATACCGCTTGTTTGGCTCGTTCTTCATCTTCTTTTTGACGCTCAATAAGGAACTGTTGATATATTTCATCGTTTGTTTGATAGTTTTCATCAACATCGAATTGAAGCGGTGGAAAACCATATTGTTGGTATAAATTTAAAATAATAGGCGCATATTTTTTCTTTAAAGTTATACGTTCCGTATCATTTCGTGCTTGGACAATTATTTTGTTCCCTGCTATTTTCGGAACCTGATCATTCAACAAGGTTAATAGTACAGGAGACATTCCGTCCAACTGTTGAATAATATATTTCCAATATTCTTGTACAATTTGTCCATTTACTTCTTGATTAAGGGTTTTAATCATAAAAGAAATTGTAGCAATTTCTGCAAACGTTTCTTTTAATCGAGTCGTAAAGGGGAGAAAGACTTGGAAAGGAAGGACCGATTCAAGTAAAAAATGAAACTCCCATTTTCTGGCTTTCTTCTCTATTACTAACTTTTCGATTTCACCATTTTTAAAATATGGAAAATATTGATCTTCCCTTAAATTTAATTGTTGTAAAAGAATTTGAAAATGCTCTTTATGTTTATTCATTTGATTCATATAATCCCCCCGTAGGATTACAGATTTTCTTCATCCATACCTCTACTAAAAGACGCATCAAAAATGTCATGGACTATTATAACATAAACCAATATTTCTATCAGTTCGTTATTGTTGCTTACATTCAAGTAAAAAGAAAAGGAGGCTGAATGAATAGTCAGCCCCAAATATATTATGCTTTTGCTAGTTCATTTATCATTTGGTCAACAGCGATTTCTTTCACTTCACCTGTTTGACGATCTTTCATCTCAACGATTCCGTCACTAGCTTTTTTACCAATAGTAATTCTTGTTGGTATGCCAATTAGATCACTGTCAGCAAATTTTACACCGGCACGTTCATTTCGATCATCTAATAATACTTCGAAACCTGCTTTTTGTAATCGATGATAAACATCAAAGCCTAAAGACGTTTGGGTTTCGTCTTTCATATTAACAATAAGGATATGAACTTGATATGGAGAAACAACCTCTGGCCATACAAGTCCTTTATCATCTGCAAATTGTTCAGCGATGGCCATCATTAATCTTGAAATACCGATTCCATAGCAACCCATAATCATTGGTTGAGAACGACCATTTTCATCAAGAAAAGTTGCATTTAATGCATTACTATATTTTGTACCTAGTTTAAATACATGACCAACTTCAATACCTTTTGCAAATTTTACTGTGCCTTTACCATCTGGTGAAGGATCTCCTTCTTGAATAAAGCGAAGATCTGCGTATGTGTCTACTTGAAAATCACGATCAGGGTTAACATTTACATAATGCATGTGTTCTTCATTGGCACCACAAACACCGTTAACAATATACTGGACTGCAATATCTGCAATCACTTTTACATTTTGAACACCGATAGGTCCGACGTTGCCAATTTGACAACCGATGATTCGTTCAGTCTCTTCTGGTGTTGCTAGTTCAACAACTGAAGCATCTAGTAAATTTTTCACTTTCACATCATTTACTTCATGGTCACCACGAACTAGAACAAGAACAAATTCGCCGTCAACTTTAAATAATAATGATTTTATCGTATCTTCGGACTGAATTTTTAAGAAGGTTACAACATCTTCAATCGTTTTATGTTCACCAGTATTGACTTTTTGTAATTCTTTTAATGGTTCATCCTTTTTATTATAGGTTGTGACGACTTCAGCCATCTCAATATTTGCAGCATAGTCAGATTCATCAGAAAAAGCGATTGTATCTTCACCAATTTCAGATAATACCATGAATTCATGGGTACCTTTTCCACCAATTGATCCAGAATCGGCAATAACGGCTCGGAAATTCAAGCCTAATCTTGAGAATATATTCGAATATGCTTCGTACATTTTCTCATACGTTTCATCAAGACTTTCTCTCGTGGTATGGAATGAATATGCATCTTTCATTACAAATTCCCTTCCGCGAAGTAATCCCATTCTCGGGCGTTTTTCATCACGGAATTTTGTTTGGATTTGATACAAGGTTAATGGTAACCGTTTATATGATTTTATCTCATCACGAACAAGTGCAGTAATTACTTCTTCATGAGTTGGACCGAGAGCAAATGGTCGTTCATGACGATCATTTAAACGCATCAATTCAGGACCATAATCATTCCAACGCCCGGATTCTTGCCAAAGTTCTGCCGGTTGTAATGCTGGCATTAATAATTCAACACCACCGGCTTTATCCATTTCTTCACGGACAATTTTTTCAATCTTTTGTAAAACACGCCAGCCTAACGGCATATACGTATAAACACCACTAGCCACTTGACGGATGAAACCGGCGCGTAGTAATAGTTTATGACTTTTAATTTCTGCATCTGATGGAACTTCTCTTAAAGTAGGAATAAAAGTATTGCTTTGCTTCATTTTTTACACCTCAAAGTCTATTCTATTTTCTATTTTAAAAAGAATCGTTGAATATCGTTCCATGTTACTAGTATCATAAGCAACATGAGTAATGAAAAACCAATCAAATGGACAAAACCTTCTTTTTCTTTACTTACAGGTTTACCCCGTAATGCTTCAATGGCAAAAAACGTTAGTCTTCCACCATCAAGGGCTGGTATTGGAAGTAAATTCATAATCCCCAAGTTTATACTTAGCATTGCGCCCCAACGTAATAAATTAAAGAACCCTGATTCTGCAACCATTTCTGTGGAAGCGTAAATGGCAACAGGACCGCCAAAGGCATCAATCGTAAATCCCCCACTAATCAAATCTCCTAAAATGATGAAAATCGTTTTAATCCAAAACCAAGTCTCTGTAAATCCATAAGTAAAAGCACTTAATACTGATTGATCCATCGGGGCATATACACCGATTTTACCTTGTCCTTCCACTTCCTTCGGTACAACATCAATTTCGATGTTTTCGTTATCTCGTTCTATTTGGAACGTTAATGTTTCACCAGGGTTATCACGGACAATTTCAACAATTTCTGTCCAAGTTTCCACTTTTTCACCATCAATGGCTTGAACAGTATCCCCTTCTTTTAATCCAGCTTCAATGGCCGCACCATCTTCAGTAATAACCCCTAGCTTTGCTTCTTCAGAAGGTACACCTTGTAACAATCCGATAATAATGAAAACAACAATGGCTAAAAGAAAATTAAAAAGAGGACCAGCAAATATTGTTAATGTTCTTGCTAGTAGTGGTTTACTTGCAAATTGACGATCTAATGGAGCAATTTGATTTTCAACTCCATTTTCAACAATCTGGGCTTTTGGGTCAATTTTATAAATTTTACTTTGTTCATCGTCCTCTTCTTCAATACCTTGGATAAATAGATCTTTTTCAATGTCTGCCCGCTCAATTTCAATAATTCTTGCATTTGGATATTTACTCTTTTGATTAAGGATAATTTTTTGAACGGTTTCTTCATTATCCAATATTAAACCTACCCGAAGCCCAGGCTTTAATTCGATTAATTCGGGATCTTCACCGGCCATACGCACATATCCACCGAGGGGTAATAATCGAATCGTATAAACAGTTTCATTTTTTTTGAAGGCAAATAATTTGGGACCAAAACCTATGGCAAATTCACGACATAAGATCCCTGCTCTTTTGGCGAAAAGGAAATGACCTAATTCGTGAAAAAATACAAGGGCTCCAAACAATAATATAAATGCTAAGACAGTTGACAGTGTACTCACAATGATTACCCCACCTTTGTGAAAATAAGATTTACAATTCATTTTATTCTATTTTCTCATGAATAAAAAATAACTTGTCTTCATTTTTAAAAAACTACTCATTAATATCGGCTAACAACTTCTCGTGTTTCTTTATCAACTTGTAAAATAGTCTGTAAATCTGGATTGGCAATAACTTGATGGGAGGTCAATGCTTTTTCAATCCAGTCTTCAATTTGCAAAAAAGAAATTTCTCCAGCTAAAAATGCATGAACAGCAACTTCATTTGCGGCGTTTAGGACTACAGGTAAGGTACCACCAATTTTTCCTGCTTCGTAAGCAAATTGTAAACATCTGAAACGATCAAAATCCATTTTTTCAAAATGAAGTTTGCCAATTGTTGCTAAATCCAATCTTTCCGATTTCGTAGGAATTCTTTCTGGATACGTTAATGCATATTGAATGGGAATTCGCATATCTGCTGTACCAAGTTGTGCAATAATGCTGCCATCTTTGAATTCGACCATTGAATGGATCGTACTTTCTCTGTGAAGTAAACAATCGATTTTTTCATACGGTTGATTAAATAACCAATGGGCTTCAATCACTTCGAGACCTTTATTCATCATTGTAGCCGAATCAATCGTAATTTTTGCACCCATGGACCAATTTGGATGATTTAATGCATCTTCTACTGTCACATTTTCTAATTCAGCCCTTGATTTATCTCGAAAACTACCACCGGATGCGGTAATTATTAATCTCTCTATTTCCTTATCACTTTCCCCATTTAAACATTGAAATATTGCGGAATGTTCACTATCTACAGGTAGTATTGCGACATTTTTCTCTTTTGCCTTTGCCATCACAATGTGCCCTGCTGTTACTAACGTTTCTTTATTCGCGATAGCGATCGTTTTTCCTGCTTCAATCGCTTTTAGTGTCGGTAAAAGACCAACACTACCTAAAATCGCATTTACTAATACTTGTGATTCCTTATATGTGGCTACCTCGATTAATCCTTCTTCTCCATAATAAATCTTTATATGACTTGAAAACTCAGCTCTTAATTTTTCTTGATCTTCTTTACATTGAACAGATACGACTGATGGTTGAAATTCTTGAATAATCTTTCTCGTTAAATCAAGATTTCTTCCTACTGCGATTGCCTGTAATTTAAAACGATCGGGGTTGGATCGTATACAATCTAATGTTTGAGTGCCTATAGAACCTGTTGCACCTAATAAACTAATTCCTTTCATACCCTCTCACCTCAAATATATGAAAAAACAGCTGCTTCATTCGAAATTTGTCTATATGAATTGAAGAAAATGTAACAACGGCATAACAAATAGCCAGCTATCTACCCGGTCGAGTATGCCACCGTGACCTGGCAGGATATTCCCTGAATCCTTCACATCGTAAAGTCGTTTCAAAGCAGATTCCACTAAATCACCTAACTGACCAAATGCGGATAGAACAATCGTAATCAAAAATAAACGGATTAACGAATATTCTTGTCCTAAATTAGTGAAGAAGAAAAAGATCAGCATAACAATTAATGCACAAATGACGCCGCCAATCGAACCTTCCACCGTTTTGTTGGGGCTAATTGTCGGTGCCAGTTTCTTTTTACCAAATTTTCTTCCAATAAAGTAGGCCCCTGAATCCGTAGCCCAAATGAGAAATAGAGCAAAAAAGATATATAAAATCCCTTCCATTCTCGTTTCAATAATATAAAAAAAGCCAATCCCTATGTATAAAATCGTTAAAACTGAATAAGCCACATTTTCGAAAGAAAATTTGTTATGACTCATAATCGAATATGTCATTAAAATAAGGAAACCGAAAAAGATAAGTTCAATTTTTAATTCTAAATCTAGAAATGAAAATAATGGATACTGATCAATTGGAATTAAAAATACCCATAATATCAATAATGAAAATATTCCAGGAAAAGATCGTATGTCTATATTTTTCATCCTTAAAACTTCAAATAAGGCAACGGAAGCCATCGCATAAATTAAGATTAAAAACGGAATTCCTCCGATGAATGTTAATGGCAAAAAAATTAATGCTGCAATGACTCCTGTGATTATTCGCTGTATCATGAAAACCCACCTTTAAATTCCGCCAAATCGACGTGATCGTTTTTGATATTGTTCTATTGCTTTTAAAAACTCGTCTTCATCAAAATCCGGCCACAACACATCCGTAAAGCAAAATTCAGTATAGGCTAATTGCCACAGCATAAAATTACTTAATCGAATTTCTCCGCTTGTACGAATTAATAAATCTGGATCCGGTAAATGTTTTGTCATTAAATAATTAGAAAATAATTCTTCCGAAATATGTTCTTCAAGAATTTTCCCATCTTTAAGATCATGGGCAATTTCTTTCACCGCGTGTATAATTTCAGCGCGACTACCATAGTTTAAAGCAAAATTTAATATCAAGCCATTATTATTTTTCGTATCATGAATTGCTTTATCCACTGCGCGAAGTGTATGTTTAGGGATTTGCGTGCGATCTCCAATCATTTGCACTTTTACATTTTTTTCAACAAGTTCAGGTAAATAAATTTTTAAAAACTCTTCTGGAAGATTCATTAAAAAATCAACTTCACTTTTCGGTCGCTTCCAGTTTTCAGTTGAAAAAGCAAACATTGTAAGCGTTTCGATTCCGAGATCATTTGCTAAAATCGTAATGTTTCGAACTACTTTCATTCCTTCATGGTGTCCCGCTACTCTAGGTAAAGAACGTTTTTTAGCCCACCTTCCATTTCCATCCATTATGATCGCTACATGTCTTGGAATCACGGATGATTTTATTTTATCCATACGTTCAGCAACAGTTTTAGGCACTGTTTGCTTCTTGAAAAATTTATTATAAAACATAGTCCATCCTCCACTTTAACCTCAAAAAAGCATATGTATACAGGAATAAGGTGACAATTCAAATCTCGATAAGATCCGTTTAGTAGTGATGAGATGAATGTAAAGATCTATCCTTATTCCATTAGTAAATTATACCAGTTTTCCTTCCATTAAAGAATAAAAAAGTCAACGGAATACATACATTATATAGGAAAATGGATATAGAAAAAACCCCTGAATCCTATAGGGGTTTTAATCAATATTTTTTACATATGGACGTGATGGATACTTATACTTCTAAAATTTCGTCTTCTTTTTCTTTCGTCATCTGATCAATTTTTGCAATATATTCATCAGTTAATTTTTGGACATCATCCGTTAGACTTCGTAGCTCGTCTTCAGTAATATCTCCGTTCTTTTCTTGTTTTTTCAAATCATCATTTGCGTCTCTTCGTATATTGCGAATAGCTACTTTCGCATCTTCAGACTCTTTTTTCACTTGTTTTACTAATTCTTTTCTGCGTTCTTCTGTCAAAGGTGGGAAAATTAGTCGCACAACGGTACCATCACTTGTCGGGTTAATGCCTAAGTCTGATTTTTGAATTGCTTTCTCTACTTCGCTTACAATAGATTTGTCATAAGGTTGAATGACTAACATTCTTGCCTCTGGAACAGAAATCGAAGCAATTTGGTTAATTGGAGTTGGAACACCGTAATATTCTACTTGGATACGATCTAATAAGGAAGCATGTGCTCGTCCTGCACGGATGGATGATAAGTTACGAGAATAGGCTTGAACGGCTTTTGTCATTCGATCTTTTGCATTATTCATGATATCATTAGCCATAAATTTATTTCCCCCTCACTATGGTTCCGATTGTTTCACCTAGAACGGCTTTTTTAATATTTCCTTCTTCCATAATTGAGAATACGATAAGTGGAATGTCATTATCCATACATAATGTAGAAGCTGTAGAATCCATTACTTGTAAACCGTTTTTAATCACTTCTAAGTATGAAAGCTCTGTATATTTTTTAGCGTTGCGATCTTTCATCGGATCAGCGGTATACACGCCGTCAACGTTATTTTTTGCCATTAAAATAACATCTGCTTCAATTTCAGCAGCTCTCAATGCAGCAGTCGTATCCGTTGAAAAATATGGATTACCTGTACCTGCAGCAAAAATAACCACCCGGTTTTTTTCAAGGTGACGAATGGCACGACGACGAATATACGGTTCAGCCACTTGTCTCATTTCTATAGAAGTTTGCACTCTTGTTTCAATACCTAGTTGTTCAAGACTATCTTGTAGTGCCAAAGAATTCATTACCGTTGCCAACATTCCCATATAATCAGCTGTGGCTCGATCCATTCCCATCTCACTACCGACTTTTCCACGCCAGATATTTCCACCGCCAACAACAACGGCGACTTCAACACCTAATTCAGCAACTTCTTTCACTTGAGTTGCAATCGATTTTATAATCGTTGGGTTAATTCCAAATCCCTGGTCACCGGCTAAAGCCTCACCGCTCAATTTTAAAACAACACGTTTATATTTTGGTTTAGTCATAGAAAGCCCCCGCTATGTATCAAATCATTGATATTTTAAATACATCTGTTTTCTTTAAAAAGGTTGACAAGGAAGTAATAAATTAAACAAAATAATCATTACTATCCCAACGTCAACCTTTTACATTATTATTTATTTTTAACTTGGCTCATAACTTCTTCAGCAAAGTTATCTTCACGTTTTTCTAAACCTTCACCAACTTCATAACGAATGAAACCTTTTATTGTTGCATTGTGAGATTTAACGAATTTTTCAACAGTCACATCAGGGTTTTTAACGAATTCTTGGTCAACAAGCGTAATTTCTTTAAAGAATTTTTTCAAACGACCTTCTACCATTTTTTCTACAATATTTTCTGGTTTACCTTCATTTAAAGCTTGTTGTTTTAAAACTTCTTTTTCATGTGCAATGACATCTGCAGGCACTTCAGCTTCATTTAAGTATTTCGGATTTAAAGCTGCTACATGCATTGCTACATCTTTCGCAACAGACTCATCTGTCGTTCCTTCTAAAACAGTCAATACAGAAATACGACCGCCTAAGTGTTGATAAGCACCAAATGCAGCATTGTCATCTTTCGTAACTACTTCGAAACGACGAAGTGTAATTTTTTCACCGATTTTCGCAATTGCAGCATTTAAATGTTCGCTCACAGTCGTTCCATTTTCCATTTTTTGTTCAAGCGCTTCTTCAACTGTAGCTGGTTTATTTTTCAAAATATGAGTTGCTAACTCATGAACTAATGTTAAAAATTGTTCGTTTTTGGCAACAAAGTCTGTTTCCGCATTTACTTCTAAAATAACTGCATCGTTTCCTTCGGTAACAATTGATGTAATACCTTCTGCAGCAATACGGTCTGCTTTTTTCGCAGCTTTTGCAATTCCTTTTTCACGTAATAAATCGATGGCTTTATCCATGTCACCATTTGTTTCCGTTAATGCTTTTTTGCAGTCCATCATTCCTGCACCAGTTTTTTCACGTAATTCTTTGACCATTTGGGCTGTAATTGCCATATTTTTTCCTCCTTGAATAGTAAATATGTATCTTTTAGTATGTATCAAGAAAAAATATTCATTTATAAACAGACTATCTTTTAAAAAAGGTGATAAGGGATTGCCCTCTTATCACCTATATCATTCAAAGCTTACTCAGCAGTTTCCGCTACTACTTCTTTTTCTTCAACAGCAGTTTCTTCTTCGCCTTGTTTTGCTTCTAAGATCGCATCTGCCATTTTACTTGTGATTAATTTTACTGCACGAATCGCATCGTCATTAGATGGAATGACATAATCGATTTCATCCGGGTCACAGTTTGTATCAACCATTGCAACAATTGGAATATTTAATTTACGCGCTTCTTGCACTGCAATACGTTCTTTACGTGGATCGATGATGAAGATTGCATCTGGTAAATCCTTCATCTCTTTGATTCCACCAAGAAATCTTTCTAATTTTTCTTGTTCTTTCTTTAATCCAACAACTTCTTTTTTCGGTAATACATCAAATGTACCGTCTTCAGCCATTCTTTCAAGATCTTTTAATCTTTGCACACGTTTGCGGATTGTTTGGAAGTTTGTTAAAGTACCACCTAACCAACGATGGTTAACATAGAACATTCCAACACGTTCAGCTTCTTCTTTAACAGATTCTTGTGCTTGTTTTTTAGTACCGACAAAAAGTACATTTCCACCATCAGCAGCAAGTTCTTTTAAGAAGTTATACGCTTCTTCAACCTTTTTAACCGTTTTTTGAAGGTCAATAATGTAGATGCCGTTTCTTTCTTGGAAAATGTATTTTTTCATTTTTGGATTCCAACGGCGAGTTTGGTGTCCAAAATGTACACCTGCTTCAAGTAATTGTTTCATTGATAAAACTGACATAAAAAAATTCCTCCTAATAAAATTGGTTTATGTTCCTCCGCCCGCTTCTTCTTCAAACAGCACTGAAAAATGTTCAGCACCCCTGTTCGAATCTGCGAACGTGTGTATTCACACCATTAGATAATATAGCATATATCATATTGACATTCAAGGTCCATTTCAAATTTATTTAACTAAAAATGGTAGGTGAAAACGATTCTGATAAAATTGAAGACAGTCTATGTAATACAGAATGATATTTTTAATATAAAGATTCTTTATTATTTAAGTTCTGTAACTTATATAGTTCTGGAGAAAATTTTATGATTAGTTCAATTTCTGTCTTACCTTTATCTAAAATTTTAGCTACTTCTTCAACAGTTTTCCCATCCTTTAATAGTTCTTTGATTTGCTCTTTTTCAAATTCATGTTCAGTTAGTACTTTATTTTTATTAGATTCAATATGCTCTTTACCATTCCAATCAACGATGTCTTCTTCATTTACATGTTCATTAGTATTATCGGTTACCGATTGTTTAGCCGTATCTTGCATGTTTTCATAGGTTTTAATAGCTGCATAAAATGGCTGACTTTCCACTGAACGTTTGCCGTTATTTTCGGTTTTACTGTTCTCAAATGTTAAATGTTGCTTTTCTTCAGAAGAAACTTGACTTGTTTGAACCTCTTTTAATTTTTTTATAAATGCCTCATTTTCTTCCTGCATTTGTATAAAAAAGGAGGACATTGAATCCTCAAGTTCTTCATTTAGCTGACGATATTTTTTTTCTAAATCCAACAATTGATTTTGTCTTTTAAATAACAAGATTATGGCAAAAATTACTATAATTACGAGTAAAAAGTTAATGATACTAAGGAATTCCATTTTATACTCCTTTAACCGCGAATATCTATAATGTGCCCTTTAAAAGGATGATTGGTTGAAGCTTCTCCTTCGTCTCTCCTTGACTTTTTCGGTAGAGATTGTTCATCTTTTTCTTTATTATATTTATCATCAAGGTTCGTTTGTAATTTTGATGTTGCTCCGTTTTTAATGACCGTTTTACGTCTCTTCTCATCCTCTTTTACTACCGCTATACTTGCTTGTGCATTGGCATGATTCGAACGTTCATTTAATTCATTTTGTATTTTACTTGCATCCTGTGTTCGAGGGATTGCAATTTGCAATTCTATCGTTTTTAAACTCATCAGACCATCGCCTCTTATATTTGGGATTTCAAACGATGTCTATTCTGAGATAATTAATTTTGTAAATAATTACGTAATTTTTTAATAGTTTTAGAATGAATTTGTGAAATTCGAGAAGTTGATAAGTCAAGTACTTGTCCAATTTCAGTTAATGTTAGTTCTTCCTGATAAAATAAACTTAATACAATTTGTTCTTTTTTCGTTAATTGTTTAATTGCCTCGGAAAGCTCTTTTATTCGTTCAGAAAAAAGTATACTTTCTTCAGGGGTCTTCACTTTATCATCTTGAATAACAAAAGATTGCTGTTCTTTTTCCTTTCCGTTTTGCGGAATATGATCATCTATGGATAAAATATTGGACAAAAAACTTTCATCCATAAGCGCATTCACTTCATTAATTGTTAAATTTGTTTCTTTTGCAATCTCTTCTGGTGTTACTTTCCGCAAATATTTTTGTTCCAGTTTTTGTATGGTTTGCTCTAATTTTTTCGCCTTTTCTCTCGTTTTTCTAGGTAACCAGTCCTCTTTCCGAAGTCCGTCTATTATTGAACCACGAATTCGAAATGAAGCATAGGTTTCAAACTTCAGTTCTCGTGTAGGATCATATTTCTCCAATGCCTCATATAAACCAAAAAAACCTAAACTAATCAGTTCTTCTTTCGATATTGATTTAGGTAATGTTTTATAGATTTTTTCGACGATGATATGTACAAGGGGTGTAAATTTTTTTACAAGTTTATTTCCAGCATGATCATCACGTTTTTTTGTCCATAAATAAAATAAATCTTCGATCTCTGAATTTCTCTTTGTCTCTTCATTATGTTTTACATGTATCGAATAAGGCATGTACTCCCCTCCTTGCCATCGTTATATGCTTTACTAACTAATTGGAATCAAATTTCTTTCATCCCTTTATTGACTGTTCGGACTAGAAGGATTCCAGTCTCAGGATTAAATTCAATTGTTCGACCACTTGTTCCACCTACATCTTCACTAACTAACGGTATAGCATAACGTTGTAGTGCCTTCTTCACTGCTTCCACATTCCTTGGTCCAATTCGCATGTGGTCATTTTTTGTATGAAAAGTAAACATTTGTGCACCTCCAGCAATTTTCGCTTTCAGTTGTTTCTGTGACACTCCTTTTGATTCTAATAATCTAATTAAGGTGACAATGGCCGTATCTGCAAATTTTGCTTTATGCATTGTTTTCCCTTTTGCTAAATTGGAATCCGGGAGCATCACATGAGCTAGACCTGCAATTTGTTTACTTAAGTCGTAAAGGACGACACCGACGCATGAACCAAGTCCTGATGTTCGAATTTTTTTAGGTGCTTTGCAGTAACTCATATCTGCAATGCCAACTTTTACAACATTTTCATCCGTTTTCATTTCGTTGCAACTCCGAGTTTCGTAAGAATATAACGATAGGAATCTGTGTCAGGCATAAGGAAAAAATGTCCCTTAATTGGAGATTCGCTTTGATGATTTGAATACGATTCAATGATCTCAGTATCAATCACAATAGCGTAATCACTTTCCTTTGATATTTCCAAAAGCCCGTAACTAATGATTGCACCAAACATATCAATGCCAACATCAGGAACCGTTGGAACGACTTGTATTTGTAATAAATCGGATAAAGCAGATAAATACGAACCAGCAACAATATTTCCCATCTCTTGAAAGGCAGAAAGAGCAATGTCAGAATAAGGCGGTTCTTGAAAAGAAAACTTAACACTACCTGTTAATTGCCGAACAAACAAGCTGGCCTGTTCTATTGGCAGTACGAAAAACATATTTCCTTTAAGATCACCTTCAATTTGTAAAAAGATGGCTGCTACAGATTCATCTGGACCGCCAACCATTTCCATCATTTCATTAAAGGTAACAACTTGAACAGACGGAACCTTCATTTGTAGACGTTTTTTTACTAACTTCGACAATGCTGTTGCAGCATTTCCTGCTCCAATATTCCCTACTTCCTTTAAAACATCAAGTGCAGTTTGATTAAGGGTCTCTTTATTTACCATTAGGAAACACGATCCTCATCTTCTTTTAATATAGTTTCTAATTTTAATATTATAAGTAGACGATCAGCGACTTTTACTACACCTGTTATATAATTTTGTTGTATATTACCTACAACATCCGGTTGTGGTTCGATATTCTTTTCTTGAATATTAATCACATCGTTCGCTTCATCTACAATAAAACCGACTTCTTTATTTTCCCAAGTCACAATAATAATTCTGGTATTTTGATTGTATTCAACTGGTTCCATGTCAAATCGAATACGTAAATCAAGAATCGGAGTAATGACACCGCGTAAATTTATGACCCCTTTAACATATGGTGGTACATGCGGTACTCGAGTTATAGTCATCATTTTTTCAATCGAAACAACATTTTTCACATCTATTGCATATTCTTTTCCATTTAAGGAAAAGGCGACTAATTTCATCTCTTCTTTTAAAACTTCTTGGACCATCCGATTCACTTCCTTTCCAAGACTATTTAATCAAAGCATTACAATCAACAATTAATGCAACTTTTCCGTCTCCTAAAATCGTTGCACCTGAAATGGCAAATACATTGGTTAAATAATTTCCAAGTGATTTTAATACAATATCTTCTTGGCCAATAAAGGAATCTACAATTAATCCAGCAAGTTTATCCCCTTTCCGGATAATAATCGTTGATAAATATTCATCTTTTTCTTTAACCTGAGGTACATCAAAGATTTGATCTAAATAGAGCAACGGAACAACATTACCACGATAGTCAAAAACCGGTTGTTCATGAGCATAGCGAATATCAGATTCACGAATAATCGCAGTTTCAATAATTGAAGAAAGCGGAATCGCATATGTTTCTTCTTGAACGTTTACTAACATGACCGAAATAATTGATAAAGTTAAAGGCAACTGGATAATAAATTGCGTTCCTACGTTTTCTTTTGAGTGAACGGAAACCGTACCACCTAACGATTCGATTGTGCTTTTAACAACATCAAGTCCAACACCGCGACCGGATATATCGGAAACTTTTTCCGCCGTCGAAAAACCGCTAGACAGAATTAAATTATAAATTTCATTATCTGATAACGTAGCTTTTTCTTCTTCTGAAATGAATCCTTTTTGAACTGCTTTTGTTGCGACTTTTTCTCTATTAATCCCTGCTCCATCATCATTGATTTCAATAAAAACATAATTTCCACTATGGTATGCTTTTAATTCAATCGTCCCTTCTTCTGATTTTCCTTTTTTCAGACGAATTTCTGGGCTTTCGATACCATGATCGACGGAATTTCTCAATAAATGAACTAATGGATCACCAATTTCATCGATTACGGTTCGATCGAGTTCGGTATCAGCGCCAATAATTTTTAGATTAATTTTTTTATTTAATTCTCGAGATAATTGACGGACCATTTTCGGAAACCGATTAAATACCGTTTCTACAGGAACCATGCGCATGGTTAAAACAACAGATTGTAAATCGTTCGTAACCCGAGACATTTTTTCCACTGTTTCAATTAATTCTTGATGATTGACTTCCTTTGCAATTTGATCAAGTCGACCACGGTCAATGACAAGTTCTTCAAATAAATTCATTAATGTATCTAATCGTTCAATGTTAACACGAATCGTTTTATTCGTTTTTGAATTTGTTTTGGTTTCCTTTTTTAAATTTTGCTTTTGTCTCGTACGTTCAACCTTTTTGCTGTCAGTATTTTGTTTATTTTTTACGTTTAAGTCCAATTCAGTATTTTTTAATTGTTTTATTTTCTGAACATCAATATTTTTAACAATTACATTATCAATCTCGGATACTTTCATAATTTTCTTTTTAACATCATCTTGACCATCTTTTGTAACTAACGTAACGACAAATTCATCATTAAAATTTTCCTCTTCTAAATCTTCTGTTGATGGACTTGACTTAACCACATCGCCCATTTTTTCTAAAACATCGAACACCATATAAACCCTTGCTGCTTTTAACAATGTATCTGAACGGACGATAACAGTAACTTCATATGTATGAAAACCTTGTTCCTGAGCTTGTTCTAAAACGGTCAGTTCAAATTCATCATATATTTGTTTATATTCTTTACCGAATGATTGATCCGTTTTATCTTCAATGACAGTTGCGGCAACTTCCCCGATACTGCTATCCAGTGCTTGACCTGTTTCAATCGCTTTTAACTTTGCAATAACCTCTTTGACATCTTCTTTTCCGTCTCCACCTTCTGCAATTGACTCAATCATATTTTCTAAATGATCAATTCCTCCAAAAATAATATCTAATAGCTGAGAAGAAAATACCAATTTACCATTGCGAATACCGTCTAATACATTTTCCATTTGATGGGTTAAATTTGCCATATCTTCAAACCCCATCGTAGCAGACATTCCTTTTAAAGTATGGGCTGAACGGAAAATTTCATTTATAATGCTCATATCATTTGGATTATTTTCCAATCGTAATAAATTTTGATTGATCGATTGTAAATGCTCTCTTCCTTCGTCTAGAAAAACTTCTAAATACTGATTCATTCCCATTCCGATCACCTCTCATTTACAAATCTAGTAATATGACAAGCTATTTCATCTAAATCTGCAATTTTATCCACATAACCTGTTTGGATTGCTGATTTTGGCATCCCATATATAACAGCTGTATTTTCGGACTCTGCAATTGTATATGTGTTATCGGTATTATGTTTTAGTACTTCCAGTCCATAAGCCCCGTCTGAACCCATACCAGTTAATACAATCGCAATTTTTTGGTGATTTTTTAACTTTGCTGCCGAAAAAAACAATGTATCAACACTCGGGCGATGTCCCTTAACTGGATCATCAGTTGTCAATGAACTAACAATGGAATGACCAACTTGTCTTACTTTTAAATGTTTTCCGCCAGGCGCAATATAAGCAACTCCATTTCTTAGAATTTCACCATGTTCTGCCTCTTTTACCTCGATCGCACTAGCAAAATTTAACCTTTCAGCTAATGATTTTGTAAACCCTTTCGGCATATGCTGAACAATTAATATCGGTGCAGCGAAATTTTTTGGAAGATTTTTTATGACAAACTCTAAGGCTCGTGGTCCTCCAGTTGATGATCCGATTAAAACTAACTTATTATTTCTTTTTTGTGTATAAGAGAAAACTTGATCGGTTGCCGTATTTTGCTTGTCTTTAAATGTTTGATTTCTTAAGCGTAATGGTTTTATATTTGCTCGCTGTGCTTCTATGATTTTCTTGATCAGTTCATCTTTAACTTGACGTAAATCAAATGAGATTGTACTTGAAGGTTTTGGAACAAAATCGAAGGCTCCTTTTTGTATCGCTGCAATCGTATTTTCTGCACCTTCTACCGTAGTACTTGATAACATGATAATTGGAAGTGGTTGTTCATTCATTATTTTTTCAAGGCAATCCAGACCGTTCATGACTGGCATTTCAACATCCATTGTTATGACATCCGGTTCATACCTTTTTAATTTGTTAATCGCATCCGCTCCATTACGGGCCGTTCCAATTACTTGAATTCGTTTGTCACTCGACAGTAAATCTTTAATCATTGTTCGCATAAAAGCAGAGTCATCAACGATCAATACTTTAATTGGTTCCATTCCGTAACCTACTTTCGAAACAAGACGATTTTTAATTTTTCTATGAAACTCGTATTATTTTTGATTTTACTTTCATTTAGATTGGTTGATAAAAATACTTGCGTGATGATGTTGATTTGTTTTGCTGCATAGGATTTTGGATTTAATAAAACAAAAGGGATTTGTCTCTTTACGGCAGTACTTATAATAGAATCTTCAGGTAAAAAACCAATCAGATTACTGTCCTTTTGCAGAAACTGATAAACCGCCTTCTGTAGTCTCATGAGGACAGCATTACTTTCTTTTTCGTTTTTCATCCGGTTTCCTAATAAATGAAAGTTTGAATGAGCATCATTGATCGTTAAAATTTTCATTGCGGAATATGCATCCATAATGGATGTAGGTTCAGGGGTAACGACAACGATAATATCTTGTACACTAGAAAGAAACAAAACCAAATCTTCACTTATCCCTGCTCCCATATCAAAAATGAAATAATCGTAATCGTAAAAAAAGGTATGTATATGATCTAAAAGTTGGTTGACACGATCATTATCGAAACTGATGGCTCCTTCAAGGCCAGAACCACCAGCAATATACTTCAATCCTTCAGGTCCATTTTGTATGATTTGTTCAAATGGGATATCGTTTAAAAAATAATCTGCAATTGTGTATCTCGCTTGATTCCCGACTAATATATCTATATTTCCCATACCTATATCTAAATCAAATAATAGCACCTTTTTCCTATGTTGTGATAACATTATCGATAAATTTAATGCAATGTTCGATTTTCCAACACCACCTTTTCCACTTATGACGGCGATCGTTTGTGCTGCTTTTCGATTGAACCGTTCCCCTCTTACTCGTGCACGCAAATTTCTTGCTTGGTCATTCATCATATGTCCACTCCGATGATTTGATTTATAATGTATTCTTTTGATGCTTCAACGATATCATCTGGGACATCTTGCCCATTTGTAATATAAGCAATCCCCTTTTCATATTTATAGGAAAGGTTAAATAATGATCCGTAATTCATGGTTTCATCTAATTTTGTAAAAATAAACTTATGGATTGGAATATCGGAAAACTGTTCATATATTGTTTCCATATCTTCTTCTTTTGTTGTTAATGAAAACACTAAAAATGATTGCATATCATGACGAAAATCAATCATATTCTTTATATCTTTGACATATTGAGGATTTCGAAAGTTTCTTCCAGCTGTATCAATGAAAACAAAATCTTTATCAGCAAATTTTTTGACGGCCATTTTAAAATCAATCATGTTGTAGCATACTTCACAAGGAACATCTAAGATTTTTGCATAAGTTTTCAACTGTTCTACAGCAGCTATACGATACGTATCTGTTGTAATAAATGCTACATTCTTTTTTAGTTTTAAAACTGTTTCAGAGGCAATTTTAGCTAGCGTTGTCGTTTTCCCTACCCCTGTTGGACCGACAACATTAATAAATTTTTTGTCCAAGTTCATTGGACCAAATGTTACTGTTTCTAAATAGCTTTTCAATTCATTCGCAACAAACAAGACCGCATCTTGTTTTGTCACTTGCTCGTTGTTTTTATAATAATGTTCTATACATCTTGTCTTTATCTCATCTAGGACTCGTTGATGTATATTTTGATTGATCAATCTTTGGTAAATGTCCCGATACATTGATGGTACATGTTGCAACTCTGGTCCGATAGACTTGATATTTTCGACTAAAGCTTTTAATTGCTGAATTTCCTTTAATAACTGTTCTTCATTTTTTTGGTTGTTAACCATTAGACTTTGGGTTTTCTGATCATTATACGCCTCTTTTTTTCTATTCATTTCTTCTTTGCGCTTAACATCGGGATCAATGGCCGCTATCACTTCAATATTTTTTTTGCGAAATAAACCAAAGAAACCTCCGGAATAAACGACTTTTGAATTTAAAATGACGGCATTTTTACCAAGATCTTTACTTATTTTCTTCATCGCCTCAGGCATTGATGATGCAATATATTTTTTTACTTTCAATCAACGTTCACCACCCCAACACTTTGTACTTCAATATTGGCATCTAATTCATTATAGGAAAGTATAGGTACATGTGAAAAAAAGCGTTCGGTTAAATCTCGTACATACATGCGAATTGCTGGTGAACATAGGATAATTGGCGATTGATTTGTCATTTGTACCTGTTCTATATGTTTCTGCATACTTTCCAAGATATTTTGAGTAATTTGTGGATCCAATGCTAAATAGTTGCCATGTTCTGTTTTTTGAATATGATCGGCTATGAGCTTTTCAACTTTACCGCTTAATGTTAATACTTGTAATGTATTGTCATCTTGCTTATATTGATTCGTAATTTGTTTCGCTAGGGCTTGTCTAACATACTCCGTTAATACGTCTGGGTCTGTCGTTAATTTACAAAAATCGGCTAACGTCTCAAAGATGACTGGCAAATTTCGGATCGAAACTCGTTCTTTAAGTAGCTTTGCCAAAACTTTTTGTACATCTCCAATAGATAGTGGTTCAGGTGTTACTTCTTCAACTACAATTGGATATGATTCCTTTAAATGATCAATGAGTTGTTTCGTTTCTTGACGGCCAAGAAGGTCATGGGCATATTGTTTCAAAACTTCTGTTAAATGTGTACTTACAACCGATGGTGGATCGACTACCGTATATCCAGCGATTTCTGCATCTGTTTTCATATCTTCCGTAATCCATTTAGCTGGTATTCCAAATGAAGGTTCTATTGTATCAATTCCTGTTATAGACGGATCATCTGTCCCAGGACTAATCGCTAAATAATGTTCAAGCAAAATTTCTCCCTTACCAACTTCATGCCCTTTAATCTTTATACGATATTCATTTGGTTCTAGTTGAATGTTATCACGAATACGAACGACAGGTATGACAATCCCTAACTCGATGGCAAGTTGTCGACGAATCATGACGACTCGGTCAAGCAGGTCTCCACCCTGATTCGTATCTGCTAAAGGGATTAATCCATATCCAAATTCAAATTCAATGGGATCGATATGAAGTAAACTGACGACATTTTCTGGTTTTCGTAATTCATCAGAAGCTATTTCTTCCTCTGTTTCCATTGTTTCGGATTCATTATCTATTTGCCCTTTCGTAATCATATACCCACCAAATAATAATAAACCACCGATTGGAACGGTAATATAAAGAGGAATGGGGGTTAATATCCCCATTAAAATAATCGCAAATCCTGCTACATACATCATTTTTGGATAGGCAAATAATTGTTCCGTAATATCCGTACCTAAATTCCCTTCAGAGGCAGAACGAGTTACAATAATACCTGTTGCTGTAGACATTAACAATGCTGGTATTTGAGAAACAAGTCCATCACCAACGGTTAGCATGGAAAAGCGATTGATTGCTTCTCCAATAGACATGTCCATTTGTAACATACCAATAATAATCCCAAAAATAAGATTTATAAAAACAGTAATGATCCCGGCAATTGCATCCCCTTTAACAAATTTACTCGCCCCATCCATAGAACCATAAAAATCTGCTTCACGGGATATATCACTTCTACGTTTTCTTGCTTCTTGTTCAGAAATTAATCCAGCATTTAAATCCGCATCAATGGCCATTTGTTTTCCTGGCATCGCATCGAGTGTAAAGCGAGCAGCTACTTCTGCAACCCTTTCAGATCCTTTTGTAATAACGATAAAGTTAATAATGACAAGAATCAAAAATACGACTAGACCAACCAATATATTTCCGCCGACGACGAAAGAACCAAATGTTTCAACAACGGCACCAGCATCGCCACCTGACAAAATCGCCCTCGTTGTTGAAACATTCAGTGCGAGACGAAACAATGTCATTACTAATAAGAGAGAAGGAAATATAGAAAAATCTAGTGCCGTACGCATATTCATAGCCGCCAATAAAACTAACAAAGCTAATGACATATTAATCATAATTAAAAAACTTAACATTGTTGGCGGTAAAGGGATGACTAACATAACTACTATAAAAATAACGCCAATGATAACGGATAAATCTTTTACTTTCATTCCTTACTCTCCTAACATAACTCCATTTTGAATACTGAAAACCTAATCATGTATTACACTCTTCTTTGAACTCTGTATACATAAGCTAAAATTTCAGCAACGGCTTTAAAAAATTGTTCAGGGATTTCCTGACCGATATCTGTTTCTGCATATAAGCTTCGTGCAAGGGGACGATTTTCGACAATGATCACTTTATTTTCTTTCGCAATCAGTTTAATCTTTTGTGCAACGAAATCGACTCCTTTTGCAACAACATATGGGGCATCCATTTTGGTTTCATCGTATTTTAATGCCACGGCATAATGAGTCGGGTTCGTAATCACAACATCAGCATGAGGAACTTCTTCCATCATTCGCCTGGTTGCAATTTCCCTTTGCCTTTGTTTAATGCGAGATTTAATGAGTGGATTCCCTTCGATATTTTTATGTTCATCTTTAATATCCTGTTTTGACATGCGAATATTTTTTTCGAAATCATATTTTTGGTACATATAATCCAAAATGGCAATAAAAAGTAAGCCTCCGCCCATTAACAACCCCATATTACCTACAACAGAAGCGATGGCAGAAAGACTATTTACAGGTGTTGAAGTAATTAAAGTTAATATTTCGGGTAAATGATTTCTAATGAAAATAAAACCGATCACACTAATGATCGAAACTTTTAATATCGACTTAATTAATTCAACAATGGCACGTAATGAAAAGATTCGTTTAAAACCTTTAATCGGATCTAATTTTTCCAATTTCATTTTTAATGGCTCACCTGTAAAAAGAAAACCAACTTGAATATAATTGGCTAATAATGCTGCAATCATTGCCAAAAGAAAAATCGGAGCAACTATTTTCATAAACTGTATAAACATTTCCACTGTAATTGTTTCAATGGTATGTGCTGATATCTCCATTAAAAAATATTTTTCAAAGGTCATATGAAAGATGTCAAAAAAGTATTTTATAATCAATGGTCCAAAAAAAAGAAGTGTCGAAAAAACAAATAAGATAATAATTGCTGTATTAACATCTTGACTTTTAGCTGTTTGACCTTTTTTACGAACATCTTGCCTTTTCTTCGGGGTTGCCTTTTCCGTTTTTTCTCCAGCAAAATATTGCAAATCTAAACGGTATTTAAACATCAAGCTCCCCCTTTCTTTAGGATGACGATAAAGGTTGACCTAGAAGTGCCATAAAATCTCTTAAGGCATGCAGTAATAAGTCAAATAAACTTTGTACCGAGAAAATCATTACACCGATAATGATGAATAATAGTATAAAGCCGACTAAAATTTTTACAGGTAAACCGATAACAAAAATATTCATTTGTGGGACTGTGCGAGCAATAATTCCTAATGCAAGGTCCACTATAAATAGACACGCAATAACAGGAATCGATATTTGAAAAGCAATAAGAAACATTGCACTCAGGATTTTAGCGATCATTACAATCATATTTTGTTCACCAAAGGTTATAAAAGATTGATCGATCGGAATAAATTGATAACTATAAAAAATTCCATCAATTAACAAATGATGCCCATCTACCGATAATAAAAATAAAAGAGCAAACATATATAAATATTGTCCCATTATCGGGGATTGAGCACCTGTTTGAGGATCCACCACATTGGCTAGCGCAAACCCCATCTGAAAGTCAATTAACCCTCCTGCCGTTTGAATGGCGGAAATCAAGATATATGCTATTAATCCAATGGAAATACCGACTAAAATTTCTTTTACAAGAAGCAATATATACATTCCATCAAAAGCAATCGGGTCAACTACTTCAATCACAAAAACCATGATATATGCTAAATAAAAAGCAAGTCCGATTTTAAACATTGCTGGAATGGTTCCATAAGAAAAAATCGGCACAATCATAATAAAGGAAATGACGCGAATAAATATAAGCAAAAAAATCGGTATGGTATTAATGAAAGTTTCCATATGATCAACCTACAAATTTCGTTAAGTTTGCAAAAATTTCTGTGGCAAATTGGACCATATGATTGATCATCCAAGGTGCTAAAACGACAATTCCAAGTAATACTGCTACAATTTTAGGAATAAAAGCTAAAGTTTGCTCCTGAATTTGTGTCGTTGCTTGTAAAATACTTACAATCAACCCAATACCTAACGCGATGGCTAATAATGGACCTGCAACAAGTAAAATGGTTAATATTCCTTGTTCAGCAAGAGCAATTACTTCTTCACTGTTCATTTATTTATTCACCTGCTTAAAATGTCTGTAATAATGATTTGACTACGAGATGCCATCCATCAACGAGTACAAATAACAGTATTTTAAATGGTAATGAAATCATAACCGGGGGGAGCATCATCATCCCCATCGACATTAAAACACTGGCCACAACCATATCAATGACTAGAAACGGTATAAAAATCATAAAACCAATTTGAAAGGCTGTTTTCAATTCACTAATTACGAATGCCGGTACTAATGCTGTCAAAGGGATATCCTCAATCGATTCAGGTTGTTTGGCACCTGAATAATCTAAAAAAAGTGCTAAATCTTTTTGTCGTGTATGTTGGGACATGAATTCTTTAAATGGTGTAGCCGCTGCCTCATATGCTTCTTCGAGATTCATTTCCTCATTAAATAAAGGTTGTAAAGCATTTTCATTCACTTCTTGAAATGTAGGTGCCATGATAAAGAATGTCAAAAACAAACTGATTCCAATAATCACTTGGTTCGGTGGTGTTTGATTGGTTCCTAGACCTGTGCGCACAAAAGAAAGAACTACAACAATTCGTGTAAAAGAAGTTAGGAGAATCAATATACTTGGAGCAATTGATAATACTGTTAAAAGTAATAATAGTTTAATAGAAGTAGATACCGTATCAGGGTCACTACTATTAAAAAATGACATAAAATCATTCATTTTTCATTAGACCCTTTCTTTACATGTTCTTCCATTGCTTCCTTCCTTTTCATTTCGATTTCCTTCATTCTTTTCTCTATTTCTTGTTTAAAAGATGACTGTTGCTTTGCCCCAGTCATGGAGGAATTTTTCTCTAACTTCTCTTTAAAAATAGTAACAAGATTACTAGTACGCATTACTCGGTCCAAACGCTCATCATATTGTTTTAGCAGTTGAGAAATTTCCTTCTCATCGGTTACTTCTTTTAATAATTGAACATTCTCGCCGACACCGACAATGAAAATTGATCTTCCAACTTTAATTAGTTGTATCGAACGATTTCCACCTAATGGTGTGCCACCTAAATTCTTGATTAAATGATCGGAATGCGGAAAGTTACTCTTTTTTTGCATCCACTTTAACAAAGCGATGAGTAATCCGATGACAATACATAACACTAAGATTGTTCGCATAATATCCATAAAAGTGACACCAACAGAGGAATTAGATTTTCTCTCAGCATTTACATTGTTTATCGATTCTGTTTCATTCTCAGCTTCACTTTCTTGGTCAAAATAATCATATACACTATTATGAATCGAGTCATCGGCATAGACCGTTTGCATGTGAAAAAGCAATGCGAATATCACAATACATATTGAGTACATAAAGATCATACGCTTGTTCATCATTCTTTATCTGTCACCTACTTTCGATTGCCAAAACATGAGAAAAAAGAAGTGATAACCTTCAATCAACTAAGCACCTAAAGTCTTTTTAATCGCTTCTAAAACACGGTCAGCTTGGAATGGTTTAACAATAAAATCTTTAGCACCAGCTTGAATCGCGTCGATGACCATCGCTTGCTGTCCCATAGCTGAACACATGACAACTTTTGCATTAGGATCAAACTCACGAATCACTTTAAGAGCAGCGATCCCATCCATTTCAGGCATTGTAATATCCATCGTAACTAAGTCAGGTTTTAACTCTTTATATTTATCAACTGCTTGTGCACCATCCGATGCTTCACCAACAACTTCGAAACCATTTTTAATGAGAATATCTTTAATCATCATTCTCATAAAAGCTGCATCATCAACGATTAAAATACGATTTCCCATTTCTTTTCCCCCATTCAATTACTTCATGTTTTTAATTCTTTCTTTTTGACTTAATATATCAGTAATACGAACACCAAAGTTTTCGTCAATGACCACAACTTCACCCTTAGCAATTAATTTATGATTAATTAATATATCAACAGGTTCTCCCGCTAATTTATCTAATTCGATTATTGAGCCAGGTGATAATTCTAGGATATCTTTAACTTCCTTTGATGTTCTTCCTAATTCCACTGTCACCTGCAGTGGAATGTCAAATAGCATATTTAAATTTCGAGGTGTTTCAGAAATAGAAGTTAATGTATCGAATTCTGCAAATTTTGCAGGTTGTACGTTTTTTACCTTTTGTTTATTTGGTGATGTACGCCCTTGTAATCCATCGTGAGATTGTTGAGCCTGTAGGTAATATTCCTGCATACCATTTAAGTTATCTTCCATTTGCTCGAAATGATTTATATTTTTCATACTGTTACCCTCATCAAACAGATCAACACGATGATCCTGATTTTCCACTACCGTCGTTGTTGCCTCATTTTTTGTTGAGTTTATCAAATCATTCACTAATTGCTTGGCAAAAGGAATCGAAAATAATTGCATAATCGAGGAATTAATTAGTTCTCCGATTTTTAAACTAAAAGATACTTTCACAATATAGTCATCATCTGGTAATTGGTCAGTTCCTTGTCCTTCCGGAATATTTAGTAAATCTAATGTTGGCGGTGAGATATCCACTCGTTTTTGAAAAACAGTAGACATACTCGTTGCTGCATTTCCCATCATCTGATTCATTGCTTCCTGGACAGCACTTAGTTGTAGTTCGTTGATAACATCACTAACATTTTCTCCTGTACCACCGAGCATTAAATCAGCTATAACACTTGCATCGGTTTGCTTTATAACGAGCAAGTTTTGACCAGAAAATCCTGCTGTATAATCAACGGCAACCGCGACATAAGGTCTAGGAAATTCATCTTCTAATTGTTCTTTTCGGATAATAGACACTTTCGGTGTTGTAATTTCCACCTTTTGATTTAACAAAGTTGATAAGGCTGTGGCCGAACTACCGAAAGAAATGTTACCGATCTCACCTAATGCATCTTTTTCAAAGGTATTTAAAATCTCCTCTTCCAAATCTCCATTCGTAATATCGTTTTCATCTTCATAAGAACCATTTAACAATGCATCGATTTCTTCTTGGGAGAGCATTCCATCATTCATCTGCCTCATCTCCCTCCTCTTCAAAATAATCTAGTATTTGGATCGCTAAGTTTTTATTTACCTTCCCTGGTTGTCCAAAAAATTTCGGTACATCTTGAACTTTGATAATCATTGGTTCATTAATTTTTTTATTTAATTCTATACAATCACCGACAGATAGCTGTAAAAACTCTTCAATTGTAATCTCTGATTGACCTAGTTCAGCAATGATTGGTAAACGACTACGTTTTAACTGGGTGCGAATGGCCTCTGCGTTTTCTGGATCTTCCGCTTTTTCCTCTGTTTGCATCCAATAACTTACCGATAATTTCTGTATTATTGGTTCTAAAACAATGTGTGGAATACATATATTAATCATCCCACTTGTTTCACCAATGATGGTATTCAACGAGATTACGACAACCGTTTCATTTGGTGAAACGACTTGTAAAAACTGAGGATTTACTTCAAAACTTTGCATTTCCGGTTCAACTTGAATAACGGTTTCCCATGCATCTCGCAGATATTTGAATGCCGATTGAAATAAATTGGTCATTAGTTCTTCTTCAATATCTGTTAACTGATCAATTTTATTAACACTTGTTCCATCGCCACCAAGAATACGATCCAACATTGCATAAGCAATATTTGGATTAATTTCAATTAACATATTTCCATCTAAAGGTGTTAACTCATATAAGTACAAGACTGTCATTTTCGGAATTGAACGAACAAATTCCTCATATGGTAATTGATCAGCACTCGTTACCGATACTTGTACATATGTTCTTAATTTTGCCGATAAATGCGTTGTAAGTAACCTCGCTAAATTTTCATGAATTCTTGTTAAGCTTCGAATTTGTTCTTTGGAAAATCGAAGCGCCCGTTTAAAATCATATGTTTTTACTTTTTGTTTTTCTTCTTCTTTAATCTCATCTGCACTTAACTCTCCAGTCGATAAAGCGGAGAGCAAGGCATCGATTTCACTTTGGGATAATATTTCTTCAGATGGCAAGTACACTCACCTCCAGCCATCGATTCCTTCCATTGATGGCTCTATTATGCATTATTTATTTACGAAAAGTTATTGAATAATTGCTGTTGTAATATATACTTGCTCGACCTCACCTTCTTCCAACAATGAGTTCAAGGAAGATTTCAAAGTTTCTTCTAGCTGAATTTTTCCTTCTGTACCTTTAATTTCTTCGGCTTGCATACCCGATAATTGTTTAATAATTGTATTGTTAACCTGGAAATTCCGTTTTTCTAATTGTTGTTTTGTTTTTTTACTATCTGTTTGAATAGTAAAGGCAATGCGAATAAAATGATCACTTGCAAGATTGGTCGTAAGTTCAGGAATTTCAACAGAATTCGCTATAATTTCATCTACAGAAGATTCGTTTTCAGTTCCTTCTACTGTTTTTTGACAAAAAAGATAAAGACCAGCAGCAAGTATGATAATTACGATTAACATAGATATAATCAATAATTTAACGCCATTTTTCATCACAATCCTCCTGTTTTTGCTGATCGATGGTGATCAATTGAACCCTTCGGAAAAACTCCATTATTTTTTTAACAACAATTGCTTCATCTTCTTTTACAACATATCTTTTTCCATTTGTTAAAAGTATGGTTGTATCAGGAAAAGATTCAATCGTTTCAATGAGTAAAGGATTTAAATGAAAGGTTTTTCCATTCAACCTAGTTAATTTTAACACTGTAACCTCCCTAAGGATTTTTTATATAGTAGAATTACTAGAGAGAATGAGATTCTCTCTAGCCATTCGTTTCATAACTTATTTGATTAACGTTTTAAATTTACTATTTCTTGTAGAATTTCGTCTGAAGTTGTGATAATTCTTGAGTTCGATTGAAATGCTCTTTGCGCAACAATCATTTCAGTAAATTCTTCTGTTAAGTCAACGTTCGACATTTCCAATTTTCCACTTTCAATGATTCCAAAACCAGCACCGCCATTTCCGAAAATCGGATCTCCAGAGTTTTCAGAAACGTTAAATAGATTTCCTCCTATTTTGGTTAAGCCTTCTGGGTTATTAAAGCGAGCAAGTGCAAGGGTTGCAATCCTACGAACGGAACCATCACTATACTGGACGATAAAATCACCATTACCACTAATGCTGTATTCTTGGAGTTCAGCTATATCTGCATTAAAGGAAAAATTATTGCTAGTACTGAATAAGTTCGTAAAATCAATGGTAAAATTCATCCCATCTTCACTTGTAAATGGAAAAGAATCGAGATTTGTACTGGAACCGTTAATACTAATTAAATCACCAGTTATATTATCAAAAGTTAATTCGACTGTATTTGGCACTACATCGCCTATAGTTACATTCCATTTTGTAACCGTATCGTTACGGGAACCTTTTGAAAATTCAATCGTTATGTCTTCTTCTTTTAATCCATCACTGACAGTTATATTTATTGGACTTGGTGCATTATCTTCCCACAATAATCCTCCTGTTAACGTCACATTAGAGCCTTTTGCATCAGCGCTTGTATTGCTACTTGATATAGATGTTACATCTGTTAGATCTATATCAAGAGCAACCTCAACTAATCCACCTCTCCCATCGTCTAACTGGAATGAAAAACTTCCAGATTTTGTCACCAATCCATTTAAATCAACATTTTTAAATTCGCCAGTTTTTTCATCAAATGTGGCTTTAAAGGAACCAACAGTATTTCCACCTACTTGTAACGTCACATTCCATGTATTCGAGTGACCAATTTTCTCAAATTCGAAGTTTATAGAATGTGCATTAAGATTAGTATCAAATACGGTACGACTGTATGAGAAATTACGATCTAAGTTACCGATAAGCTTAAACGAATTTGACGGTATTTTTTTCGGTACTTGAATTTGACTTAACGTATGCGAATAAGCATCATAGGCCAGGACAAAATTCCCATCACTATTCACTAAAAAACCTTGTTCATCAATATAAAAGTTTCCAGCTCTCGTAAAATAGTTGTTTGATCCGTTTCTAACGACAAAATATCCGTCTCCGCCAGAAATTGCTAAGTCAAGGGCACGCCCTGTGGTTTGTAAGCTACCTTCTGTAAATACCGTATCAATCGATCCGGTTTCAATCCCTAAACCAACTTGTTGTGCGTTCTTTCCTCCTAAAGTTTCAGTCGGTCTTGAAGCATAACTTATCGTTTGGTTTATGGCGTCTTTGAATGTTACACGACTTTTTTTAAATCCATATGTATTTACATTTGATATATTATTGCCGATCACATCAAGTTTTGTTTGCATATTTTTCATACCGCTAATACTTGAGTATAATGAACGTAACATTGAAAAAGCTCCCTTCCTATTTACATTTATTATTAAGCTGTTTCTATCGTTCCACAGCTTAAGGCTTCCTTACGGGTCCAGCCTAAAGGATAATTGCGCCATTGATATTGGTAAAAATTTGAGACGCAGCTTCATTACGGTCCATTGCTGTAATGACTGTTTTATTTTGTGCACTAACAATCAGTGCCGCATTGTCTAATATGACAAGAGATTCTTTCACACCCTTTTGTCTTGCTTCTTCTAACTTTGCACCAATCTGATTCCATTTCTCAGAACTGATTTCAATGTTTCTCTGTTCGAGACGATATTGTGCATGTTTACTGATTGTTAATTTATCCTTTGCTACAATCGCATCCTGTAAAAAACTTGAAAAATCATGATTTGTTTTAACCGTTTGATTTCGCTTGACAGCACTTGTGTTCTCAATACCTACTGGTGGAATGAATGGCTTATAAATGTTCATAATAATCATCCTTATCCATTAAGTTCATCACACCGTTTCTATTGAAATGATTTGTTCATCTGTAAGCTGAGTTTTTTCTTCATCATCTAAATTAAAATAGATTTTTCCGTCCTTTTTTGAAACAGACTCAACAATGGCACTTTTAATTTCATCTTCCACCTTCCAGCTCACCTTTTTTCCTATTAAAAAACTAGCAGAAACAATTGAATTTTCATTACTATTTATTGTTGTGATTCCTTTAATATGTTCTAATGAAACTTTTGTTCCATTATCTAAAGTAAAAATCGGACCTTCCGTAGAAAAGCTAATGGATTTAATTATATTTTTCCCTTCTATCACAACTGGCTCACGATCTGGATTTTCTAAATTTAGTTTTACTTGTTGCCATTCTACTTCTTTTCCTAATAATTGTTGATAAGCAAGAAATTGTTGGTTTTTCTGACTTTCAACTAGCTTATCAAGTGTTTTGTTCATTTGCATCATTTGTTCGAGTTCTGAAAATGTAGCCATTTGTGAGATAAATTCGGTATCTTGCATTGGATTTGCTGGATCTTGATGTCGTAATTGTGCAATTAATAACTTTAAAAACGCATCTTGTCCAAGTGTGCTGTTATTTAATGTTTTTGTTTCATTACTTACAGTTGATAAGTATAGATCAGATTGAATTGTATTCGTCATGTCATCACCTAAACTTCATAGTTTACTAGTGTTTCTAGTAACGTTTCGGAAAAATTTTGTCGCTCTTTTTGATCTGGATGTTGTTCTCGTTCGTTATGATCCTTTGGTTGATCATGTTCATGAAATCCTTGTTGTTCTTCTTGATTTAGATGCGTTTCAACATCAATACGTGTGACGTTTATGTTTTGTTGAATAAAGGCATGACGTAAAGCTTGAATTTGTGATTCTAGAAGTTCCTTTGCTGCCTTCGTAGACGAAATAATCTTAGCAACCAATTCATTATTTTGCTGAACTAGTTCTATTTTTAGTGTACCGAGATGTTCCGGCTTAAGTTGGATTGTC
Source organism: Heyndrickxia coagulans (assembly GCA_902796085.1). GTDB lineage: Bacteria > Bacillota > Bacilli > Bacillales > Caldibacillaceae > Pallidibacillus > Pallidibacillus thermolactis. Next base: position 2,413 of record CADBNU010000074.1, on the reverse strand, counting down.
AATTTTTGTAATGGACCACTGTTCATTAGTTTTCCTTTATTAAGGATTGTGGTAAATTGTCTGACAAAACTGTCGAAATTAACAGGCCTACTATGTCCATCCTGTAATGTTAATGATTCTAATTTCATCTGTCCCGGTTGATGGTATAAAGATGAATGCGTTACAACTGTATTCTCTGTTGCTTTATCTATTCCATTAATTGAAGCTAACAGTGTACTGCTATTTTCATCCGCTTTTTTAACCGAAACATAAACATTTGCATATGGATGATTGGAAGTAAACGTATTAGGTTTGACGATTTCTATGTTTGTAAAAGCTCGTCTAATGATCTTTTCATTGACTAATAATTTCTCACTTTGTTGGACAAGTTTGTCAATCATTGGTAGTTCTTCTGCTGTTCGTTCATTAAATGTTCGCAAAGTTTGAACAAAACTTTGTATCGTCTTAAAAATTAGATCAATATTTAATTTACTTGTCTTATTTGATACATTTCCTTGTTCTGATTGTTTGTGAACGAAGTTCGTCAAGTCAATGTTAGATAAGGTTGAATCAAGCATTAAAATCATGTCGAGATGACTGCCGATTTGTTCCGACTCAATCCATTCAAGCCCTTCCATAACGTCCGTTATTATTTGGTGCAAATCTTCATATTCGTCCGGTAACAGTTCGGATAAATTTGTAAGCATAGAATGAATGGAATTCATTAGCTCACTCGTTGATATTTCTTGATGTTGAAGTACTGTTTCTATCATTTGATTGTTTGGAACCGTTATATTGTTCATTTCTGATTGATCATTTACGAAGGATTGAAGCATATTAACAAATGACTCACTTGTCTTCTCATCCATAATTTTACTCATATGACTTGTTAATGAATTAGTCGTTTGTATTTGCATTGGCAGCATATTGATCATTTGTTCACCTCCCTTCAAAAATCGTGAGTATTAATTATTGTGTATCAACAAGTTTTACAGTAAATTTCGCAGCATTTTCCGCAGGCATTTTTTCTAAAATTGCAGCTACATTTTTTTCTCGCATACTACGTAAAATATTTAATGCGGTAGGCTCATCCATTGAAACGAGAATCGCTGCTGCATTTTTCGGTTTCATATTTTCATAGGTTTTAGCAATCATTGCCCATTCATCAGTTATGGACTGCTCTTCTAAATTTTCACTATTTACTTCTTGATTAACTAAATCACTTTCTATGTTTTCTTGTTTTAAAGTTTCAAGTTCTTGCTCTTTTTGTTCTAATTGGAATTCAAGATCACTTACTTTGGCCTGTTCATCACTTAATGCAGCTTTCAATTGATTGATTTGCTTTTGTAAATCTTCCGTTGTAACAACGGAGGCATCCGATGCAAATATTGAACCTATAATTGGAATATTCGATGCTTCTTCAAAAATGTTTTTGCCTAAAAATGAAAAAATAATGATCATGATCATGCAAATGAATATAAGCGGTAAAACAATTGCAAATAGGATCTTTTTACCAATATTTGATTTTTGCTTTTTTTCTGTTTCTTTTTTCATGGATCCTATTTCTCCCTTACTACAATTTGCGTACAAATTTCATCCATCACTTTGGTTTCCTCTACTACCCGTTCACGTAAATATTTTTCATATTCTTTGTCTTTTAATTTCTCGAACTTTTTCACTTCAATATTCTTATCCATTAGTCGCTTTTCCTCAAATTGCATATGATGTCTTGCTTGAATCACGAGGTTTTGATAATGATCAATTTCCTTTTGCAAATTCATTAAATATTTTTGATGGAAGCGAATTTCATGGACCTGAATCCCTGTGCGGATTTTTTCATGTTGGTAACTCTCCAAATCTTCCTTCTTTTTTAATAACTCATAAAGCTTCTCTGCAACTTCCTTAAATCGCTGAACAGCTTTCTCATAAACGAGGGCTTGATTTTCCTTTTCACTTTCTCGCAACTCTAGTAATTTTGCAAACTTGTAAGTGAAACCCATTCCTATTCACCTGCAATCAGTGTTTTTAAAGCTTGAACACTATCTTCATAAGTCATTTTTTCATCTATTCCTTGAGTTAAATAGGAGATTAGCTTTGGATAATAATCAATGGCTACATCAATATCCTTTGAAGAACCTTTTTTGTATGCACCTATATTAATTAAATCTTCCGATTGTAAATATGTATTTAATATTTGCCTAAATTGGGTTGCTTTCTCTAAATGCTCCTGGTCAACTAAACTTTTCATTAAACGGCTAATACTCTTTAATACATGAATGGCAGGATACTGCCCTTTATTGGCTAAATTCCGATCAAGTACTATATGTCCGTCTAAAATTCCTCGGACTGTATCTGCAATCGGTTCATTGAAATCATCACCATCGACTAAAACCGTGTAAAAAGCAGTAATTGAACCAAATTCATTTGTCCCTGT